>CAJYIG010000315.1 GCA_913774725.1 uncultured Curtobacterium sp.
GACGTGAAGAAGCTCCGTGAGGACCTCGGGGCCGGCATGATGGACGCGAAGAACGCGCTCGTCGAGGCCGACGGCGACTACGACAAGGCCGTCGAGCTGCTCCGCATCAAGGGCGCGAAGGCCGTCGCCAAGCGTGACGACCGTGCGACCTCCGAGGGTGTCGTCGTCGCGACGACCGAGGGTGGCGCCGCCACCGTCGTCGAGCTCGCGAGCGAGACCGACTTCGTCGCGAAGAACGAGAAGTTCACCACCCTCGCCGACAAGGTCGTCGTCGCGGTCGCCGCCGCCGGTGCGTCCGACGTCGAGGCCGGCAACGCCGCGCCGCTCGACGGCAAGACGGTCGCCGAGGCGATCGACGAGGCCGCCGCGGCCCTGGGCGAGAAGCTCGCGCTGCGCACGGTCGTCCGTGTCGAGGGCGACGCCTTCGAGGTCTACCTGCACAAGACCAGCCAGGACCTGCCGCCGCAGATCGCCGTCGTCATCGCCTACGCGGGCTCCGACGCCGCCGAGGCGCGTTCGATCGCGCAGCACGTCGCGTTCGCGAACCCGACGTACCTGACCCGCGACGAGATCCCGGCCGAGGCCATCGAGAAGGAGCGCGCGACCGTCGAGGCGATCACGCGCGAGGAGGGCAAGCCGGAGGCCGCCCTGCCGAAGATCGTCGAGGGTCGCCTCAACGCCTACCGCAAGCAGGTCGCGCTCCTCGAGCAGGACTACGCAAAGGACAACAAGCTGTCCGTCGCGAAGGCCGCCGAGAACGCGGGTCTGACGATCCAGGGCTTCGCCCGCGTCAAGGTCGGCGCGTAACGAACCCGTGACGGGGCTCGGAACCACATCGGTTCCGGGCCCCGTTTTCTGCGCGCTGCGACACGCGCGGACCCGGCCTGGAGGCACGACCTCCTCCGCCGGACCGGCTGCGGCCGGGTAGATTCCCACGAGACATTCGACGAAGGGTGCGCCACATGACGAACGAGAAGACCGGACGCCGCCGGGTCCTGCTGAAGCTGTCGGGGGAGGCGTTCGGGGCCGGGTCCCTCGGGGTGAACCCCGACGTCATCAGCACCATCGCCAAGGAGATCGCGCAGGCCGCGCAGGACGTCGAGGTGGCCATCGTGGTCGGCGGCGGCAACTTCTTCCGCGGGGCGGAGCTCTCGCAGCGCGGCATGGACCGCGGTCGTGCCGACTACATGGGCATGCTCGGCACGGTGATGAACGCGCTCGCGCTCCAGGACTTCCTCGAGCAGGCCGGTGCGGCGACGCGGGTGCAGTCCGCGATCAGCATGACCCAGGTCGCCGAGCCGTACATCCCGCGGCGTGCCGAGCGTCACCTCGAGAAGGGCCGCATCGTCATCTTCGGTGCCGGGGCCGGCCTGCCGTACTTCTCGACCGACACGGTCGCGGCGCAGCGCGCGCTCGAGATCGACGCGCACGAGGTGCTCGTCGCCAAGAACGGCGTGGACGGCGTGTACACCGCCGACCCGAAGAAGGACGCCACCGCCGAGAAGCTGCACCACGTCACCTACCAGGACGCGCTGCTGCAGGGCCTCAAGGTCGTCGACGCCACCGCGTTCTCGCTCTGCATGGACAACGGCATGCCGATGCACGTCTTCGGCATGGAGGGCGAGGGCAACGTCGCTGCAGCGATCCGCGGGGAGCGGATCGGCACCGTCGTCAGCAACTGACCCGCACGCTGACTAGACTCGACGCAGTACCGAAGGAGAACCACCGTGATCAGTGATGTCCTGACCGAAGCCACCGAGAAGATGGCGAAGGCCGTCGACGTCGCCAAGGACGACTTCGCGACCGTCCGTACCGGACGCATCAACGCCGCACTCTTCCAGAAGATCCCGGTCGACTACTACGGCACCCCGACGCCGCTCGCGCAGCTCGCGTCCCTGCAGACGCCCGAGGCGCGCACGCTCATCGTCACGCCGTACGACAAGTCGGCGCTCAAGGAGATCGAGCGCGCGATCGCGACGTTCCCGAACCTCGGCGCCAGCCCGTCGAACGACGGCGAGATCGTCCGCGTGACGATCCCGGAGCTCACGCAGGACCGCCGCAAGGAGTTCGTGAAGCTCGTGCGCGGCAAGGGCGAGGACCACAAGGTCGTCATCCGGAACATCCGTCGCCGCGCGAAGGACGACCTCGACGCCCTGAAGGGCGAGATCTCCGACGACGAGATCGCCCGCGGTGACAAGGACCTCGAGACCCTGACGAAGAAGCACGTCGACCAGATCGACGACGCGCTGAAGAAGAAGGAAGCCGAACTCCTCGAGGTCTGATGCGTCTCCCCGAGCCGGGCGGCGATCGCCCCACAGAACCGCGCCCGCCGGAACCGGTCCCCTCTGCGAGGAAGGGGCTCCGACAGGACTTCGACGCCCGTGCCCGCGCGGCGCGCGCCGACTTCGAAGCGCAGCTCAAGCAGCGCAAGGCGGAGTTCGGCGCGCGCAACGAGGCACTGACCGCCCGGACGGGTCGGAACCTGCCGGCCGCGATCGCGATCGCCCTGGCGTTCGCGGTCGTGATGCTCGCCGCCCTCCTCATCTGGAAGCCGGCGTTCATGGTCGTCGCGGCGTTCCTGCTCGGCGTCGCGGTGTACGAGCTCGCGAGTGCGATGCGCTTCGCGGGTCGCGACGTGCCGCGCGTCCCGAGCGTCCTGGCGACGGTGGGCATGGTGCCGGCGGCGTTCCTCGGCGGTCAGGTGGCGGCGCTCTTCGCGATCATCGGCGGCATCGTCCTCATCGCGGTGTGGCGGCTCGTCGAGGTCGCGCTCACGCGTGAGAGGCCCCCGGCCGGGCACGTCGTCCGCGACCTGACGAACGGGCTCTTCGTGCAGGCGTACATCACGCTGCTCGGTGCGTGCATCGTGCTGCTCTCCGCGCAGCCCCGGGGTGAGCTGTGGGTGATCGCGTTCATCCTCGTGGTCGTCGCCGTCGACACGGGGGCGTACGCGACCGGGCTGAACCTCGGCAAGCACCCGATGGCACCGCGCATCAGCCCGAAGAAGACGTGGGAGGGGTTCGCCGGGTCCGTCGCGGCGAGCATCCTGGTCGGGATCATCGTGACCTGGCTCATGCTCGGCCTGCCGTGGTGGACGGGCATCGTGCTCGGCGTGCTCATCTCGGGGTCGGCCACGCTCGGTGACCTGACCGAGTCGATGATCAAGCGCGACCTCGGCATTAAGGACATCTCGTCGTTCCTGCCGGGGCACGGCGGCCTGCTCGACCGGATCGACAGCATCCTGCCGTCCGCCGCCGTCGCGTACGTGCTGTTCCTCGTCGTCGTGCACTGAGACCGTCGGTACTGATCCGTCGTGCACCGAGTCGGCGAGCACTGAGACCGCGGCCAGCGCCGCGGCCGCGCGTCCAGCTGGCACCATGGTCCGGTGCTGGCAGAATGTCGCCGTGGCCACCACCTTCCCCTCCGCAGACCGCAAGTCCCTCGGGTACGACGTCGACGAGGTCGAGCGGTTCCTCGAGGACGCCCGTCGTGCGTACACGTCGGGCGACACCGCGCCGGGCATCGAGGCCGCGAAGATCCGCGCGACCGCGTTCTCGATGCGCAAGGGCGGGTACTCCACGGCGCACGTGGACGCTGCACTCGAGCGGCTCGAGGACGCCTTCGCCGCCCGTGAGCGTGAGCGGGAGATCGCCGACGTGGGGCAGAAGGCCTGGTACGCCGAGGCCCGCTCCAAGGCCTCGGACGTCGTCGCACGACTCGAACGCCCGGCCGGACAGCGGTTCGCCCGCACCAGCCCGCTCGGCACCGGCTACCACCCCAAGGACGTCGACG
>CAJYIG010000316.1 GCA_913774725.1 uncultured Curtobacterium sp.
CTCCCCCGCTAGCGTGGCGGCATGGACAGCACCGACCACGTCACCGTCGACTGGGACGCCGCCCGCGACACGAACCGCGCGAACTGGGACGACCGGGTGGCCATCCACGAGGGCGCGTACGACGTCGCCGCGCTCGACGATCCGGCGCACCGGTCGGACGTCGTCCGTGACGACCTGCCGGCGCTCACGCCGTGGCTGCCCGGCGGGACCCTGGCGGGGCTCGACGTATGCCACCTGCAGTGCCACATCGGCACGGACACCGTCTCGCTCGCCCGCGAGGGAGCCCGACTGACCGGGGTCGACTTCTCGGCACCGGCGCTCGCGTCGGCAGCGGCCCTCGCCGACCGGCTCGGCCTCGACGTGACGTGGGTGGAGACCGACGTCCTCGACGCCCGAGCAGCCGTCGCGGGTGACTTCGACGTCGTCTACACGAGCATCGGCACGATCTGCTGGCTCGACGACCTCGACCGCTGGGCCGCGCAGGTCGCGGGGCTCCTCCGGCCGGGCGGGGTGTTCTTCATCCGCGACGGCCACCCGGCGCTGTACGCCCTGGACGAGGACGCGCCGGAGCTCGTGACGCGCCACCGGTACTTCCCCGACGGGACGGCGCAGCAGTGGGAGGACGCGGGCACGTACGTCGGCGAGGGCACCGTCGCGAACACCCGCACGTACGAATGGCCGCACCCACTGTCCGAGGTCGTCAACGCCCTGCTCGGAGCCGGCCTGCGCCTCCGCCGGCTCGACGAGGGGCGCACGCTGCCGTGGCGCTTCAGCCCTCGCATGGAGGAGGACGGGCACGGCTCGTGGGTCTGGCCCGCCGCCGACCGCGACCGGATGCCGACGACCTTCACGATCGTCGCGACGCGGGACTGACGGTTCCGCGCGATTGTGCAGCTTCCGCGCGAGGGTGGCTGTTCCGCGCAAGGGTGACCATTCCGCGCAAAGGTGACCGTTCCGCGCAAGGGGGACGGTTCCTTTCGGCATCCGACGCGCGAATCGTCATCCCAGGTCGGGTGCGATGGGCTCGGACGCTCACGACGGGCGCACCCGGACGACGGACGGGAGGCACGGTGCCAGCTGGCACCGTGCCTCCCGTCCGTCGTGTCGTGACGGAAGCCGTCAGGTCGCCTCGGTGTCGTAGGGGGCGGGCTCGCCCTCGGCGAGCGGCACCACCGGTGCCGTCGCCCGCACCTTCGACGCGGTCACCTGCGCGGTCTCGACGGCCGCCATGCTGCCGGCGGTCGTCCCGCCGGAGTCGAGCAGTGCGTCGCGGATGATGCGCCGGGGGTCGTACTGGCGCGGGTCGAGCTTCTGCCAGTCGACGTCGTCGAACTCGGGGCCCATCTCCTCGCGCATGCGGTCCTTCGCCGTGTCGGCGAAACGGCGGACCGCCTTGACGAACTCGGCGAGCTTCTGCGCGTACATCGGCAGGCGCTGCGGCCCGAGCAGCAGCACCGCGATGATCCCGATGATCAGGATCTTGTTGAAGTCGATGGACACGGCAACGAGCGTAACCCGTCCCACTGCGCCGCACCCGTAGAGTTGTCTCCCGAACGGAGTGTGCGTGTCAGAGAAAGAGTCGAACTGGAAGTTCGCCGAGGACATCGTCTCGGAGCCCGAGGTGATCGCCCGAGCGCGAGAGCACTCCCTCGAACTCGGGGTCGAAGCGATCTCCCCCGCGATCGGCGCGCAGATCGCCGTGGTGGCCGCGGCTTCCCGCGCCACGAGCATGATCGAGATCGGCACCGGACTCGGTGTCTCCGGGCTCTGGCTGCTGCGCGGTGCGCCCGACGCCACCCTGACGACGATCGACGTCGAGGTCGACCACCAGCAGTACGCCCGTGACGCCTTCGTCGCGGCCGGCACCGCTCCGTCGCGGGTCCGACTCATCCCTGGTCGGGCCAACCAGGTGCTGCCCCGGATGAACGAGGCGTCGTACGACGTCGTCCTCGTCGACGCCGACCCCGAGCACGTCATCGAGTACGTGGAGCACGGACTCCGGCTCGCGCGCGTCGGTGGCACGGTGTTCGTCCCGCACGCGCTCTGGCGGGGGCGGGTCGCGGACCCGGTGCGTCGGGACCGCGCGACGACCGACTTCCGACTGCTGCTCACCGAGGTGTCCACCTCGGGCGCGGTCCGGAGCGCGCTCTCCCCCGCCGGCGACGGGCTGCTGCAGATGACGAAGGTCTCCGCCTGACCTGACCCGCGCGGCCGCTCAGGCCGGTCGCGGGACGCGCAGGAGGCCCGGAGCGTACGCGCTCCGGGCCTCCTGTCGTGGTGCGTCGACGGACTAGGCGGAGACGACCTCTGCCAGTGCGTCGTGGAGTTCCTTGGCCTCGGCGTCGTTGACCGAGACCACCAGGCGGCCTCCACCTTCGAGCGGAACCCGCACGATGATGAGTCGACCCTCCTTGACAGCCTCCATCGGCCCGTCACCGGTCCTCGGCTTCATCGCTGCCATCAGATGTCCCCTTTCGTGCAGAAGATGCTCCCCCATTATCCCGTACCGAGGGGGCAACTGCGAAACCGCCCAGGTTGGGGGTGTCGGAATACGACGTTCTCGCGGCTCGGAGTGGTCACCTATGCGAATGCCGAACATCCGCTCCATGCTTCGTCCACAGGCCGATCCGGTCGTCGAGGCCGTGCCGACGGGCATGCGCATCGCCGGGGCGTTCTCGTGGCGGTTCCTCGTGACGGTCGCCGCCCTGGCCGTCGTCGTCGCCCTCGTGGTCCTGCTGCAGGACATCGTGGTGCCGTTCCTGGTCGGCCTGCTCGTCTGCGCGCTGCTCGCACCGTTCTCGGCGTTCCTGCAGCGGCACGGGTGGCCGAAGTGGCTCTCGGTGCTGACGGCGTGCCTCGCGGTCGTGGTCGTCCTCGGTGTCCTGGCGCTCGTCGTCACCGCGCAGATCCGCTACGACCTGCCGACCCTCGAACGTCGGCTCTCGAGCAACGTGCAGACCTTCCAGACCCTCCTCGCGACCGAGCCGTTCGGCATCACCTCGGCGCAGGTCACGAAGTACCTGGCGGAGGCGACGAAGTTCCTGCAGACCCACGTCGCGTCCATCCTGTCCGGGGCAGCCGAGGCGGGCAGCGGCCTGGTGCACGCCCTCGAGGGGCTGTTCATCGTGGTGTTCACGACGATCTTCGTGCTGGTCGACGGTCGCCGGATCTGGTCGTGGGTGGTCCGCATCTTCCCGCGTCGCTCCCGCGGAAGGATCGACGCGGCCGGTCAGGCGGGGTGGAAGACGCTCACGAGCTTCATCCGCGTGCAGCTGGTCGTCGCGGTGACCGACGCGCTCGGCATCGTCATCGGTGCACTCGCCCTCGGGCTGCCACTCGCCGTGCCGATCGGCGTGATCGTGTTCTTCGGCGCGTTCGTCCCGGTGGTCGGGGCGATCGTCGCCGGCATCGTCGCCGTGCTCATCGCGCTGGTCTTCAACGGGCTCGTGCCGGCGCTGATCATGCTCGGCGTCGTCGTGGTCGTGCAGCAGCTCGAGAGCCACGTCCTGCACCCGTTCCTCACCGGCTCGGCCGTCCGCGTGCACCCGCTCGGCGTCGTGCTCGGCGTCACCGCGGGCACGACCATCGCCGGCGTCGTCGGTGCGTTCTTCGCGGTGCCGTTCATCGCGACCGTGAACGCGATGGTGCACGCCGCAGCCGACTGGCGTCCCGGCGAGGACCCGTCGGACACGCCTGCCGCGGAGGACTCAGACGACCGCGAGGTCGACCGCGGCGAGAGCGACCCCGGCGGGGTCGCTCACGGCGGCGTCCAGTCGTAGCCGTCGACCCACCAGCACGTGTACAGCCAGACGAACTGCAGGCCGAGGCACACCGCGACGACGAGCACCCGGTACACCCGTGACCGCGGCAGGGCGACGATGCCGAGCAGCGGTGCGATCGGCAGCAGGATGCGCCAGGTGCTCGACTGCGGGAAGAACACCGCGAGCAGGTAGACCACGTAGGCCACACCCCACAGGCGGAGTTCGAGACCGATGCGACGCGCTGCCGGGTGGAAGACGAAGACCGTGAAGGCGAGGACCGCGACGGCGAGCAGGATCCCGCCGGCCGGCTCCCCGAACCACCACCCGGCGCCCTGGATCCACGGCGCGAAGGGCACGAGCTCCTTCCACCCGATGTACGACGACCGCCACGCGAGCTCGGTGTCGGTGTAGGCCTTCGGCACCCCGGTGACGGCCCACGCGATGGCCGGCCACGCGAGCCCGACGAGTCCGGAGACCACCGCCACGACGAGCGGGGGCAGGCCGGCGCGGAGCGTGGGACGCACGGTCTCGCGGACCCAGCCGGGCCGGAACCACCACACGGCCAGGAACAGCGCGAGGAAGAACGCGAACGCCAGCCCGGTCGGCCGGGTCATGCCGAGCAGGAGCACCACCGGCAGCATCGTCCACCAGCGACGGTCCACCGCGAGCAGCAGCGCCGCGAAGAGCAGGAAGAGCCCGAGCGACTCGGCGTACGCGACCTGGAACATGACCGAGGTCGGTGCGATGCACAGCA
>CAJYIG010000317.1 GCA_913774725.1 uncultured Curtobacterium sp.
CCTCTCGATCCCGGGCGAGCGCTTCCCGCTCCGCCGCGCCGAGGGCGTCCTGCTCCGCGCGGTCGACGCGCACGGCGAGCCGTTCGAGATCGAGGCGCACGGCTGGCTCGCCCGCGTCTTCCAGCACGAGTACGACCACCTCGACGGCACCCTGTACGCGGACCGGCTCGTGCACCCGTACGGCAAGCAGGTCGCGAAGGCGATCCGCAAGAACAGCTGGGGTGGGCCGGGCAGGTCGTGGCTGCCCGGTCGCGACCACCCAGAGGGCTGACGGGACGGCGTTCCGCGCACGGAGCCGCGTCCCGCGCACGACGCCCCGCCGAGGACGGTGGCCGGCCTGGAGGCGCGGCTCAGCCCCGGTAGACCGACAACGCGTCCTGCAGACGGTCGCGGTCCGGGTGCCCGGGGCAGTACGCGACGAGCCCGGCTGCCAGGTCGGCCTGCTCCGGCGTCGAGACGCCGTCCCGCCACGGCGACGCCCCGCGCTCCGCGCAGGTCGCGGCGAGCTCCTCGAGCGTCGCGGCGCCGTCGGTCGCCCGCACGGCGGCACGCTGCTGCGCGGACATCTCCGTGCCGGTGATGCGCTCGGCGCGGCAGTCGGTGCGCTCGGCCTCCCACACGGCGGCGTAGGTGGTGTAGGTCTCGGCCGTGCCGTCGGGATCGTCGCTCGGTTCGTCGCCCGAGTCGGTGCTGCCGTCCGCGGCGCCGCTGCACACGAACGCGAAGACGATCGGGGCGCTGCCCGTCGCGGAGACCTCGGACCGGGCGGCGGTGTCGAACGAGTCCTCCGGCTCGGGCTGCCCCGTGGTGCAGGCGGTCAGCCCCGCCGCTCCGAGGACGACGACCACCGCGGCGAGGGCTCGGCGGACGGTGATCACCTGTGAACGCTAACAGCTTCCGCCCGGACGGCGCCTGCGAGCCAGCCGGAACCCGAAGGGGCGTCCGACGCCGGGGGAGCCGCGCCGACAACGCAAGTGGCCCCCACCCGGAGGGTGAGGGCCGTTCTGCTCCCCGAGTTGGACTCGAACCAACAACCTGCCGGTTAACAGCCGGCTGCTCTGCCAATTGAGCTATCGAGGATCACTGTCCGCTGGCGAATGTCTTGCGAACAACGGGTAACAGCATAGCAGCACCCCGAGCCCGCTCCGCGCATCGGCCGCGCATCCCGGGCGTGCCGCGCCGACGCCCCGCCGGCGAACCCGCGCGCGGGCGCCGCTCAGTACCCGGCGGCCGGGTCCACGACGCCGACGAACCCGTCGCCGGATCCGCCGAGGAACGCCCTGGCGTTGGTGCGGACGCGCTCGGCAAGCAGCGGCGCCACCATGTCCGGGGTGTCCGCCTGGTGCGGCGTGATGATCGCGCCCGGCTCGTCCCACAGCGGGTGACCGTCCGGCAGTGGCTCCGGGTCGGTCACGTCGAGACCCGCGGCGGCGATCGTGCCGTCGCGGAGTGCCGCGACGAGTGCGTCGGTGTCGACCAGTCCCCCGCGCGCGATGTTCACCAGGCGCGCCGAGGGCTTCATCAGTGCGAAGCGGCGTGCGTCGAACAGCTTCGCGGTGCCCGACGTCATGGCCGCCGCGACGACCACCACGTCGGCGTCGGGCAGGACCTCGTCGAGCTCCGCGGTCGTGACGGTGCGGTCGGCGCCCGGCACCGGGTCGGCGGAGCGGCGCACGACCGTGACGGAGACCTCGAACGGTGCAACGAGCCGGAGGTACTCGAGCGCGATCCCGCCGGCGCCGATGACGACGACGTTCCGCCCGTAGAGCGACACGCCCTCGGGCTCGGTCGCCCAGGAGGTCGCACGAGCGCGCTGCTGCAGCACCCGCAGCGTCGCGAGCGTCAGCGCGAGGGCATGCTCGGCGACCGGCTCGGCGTACGCACCCTTGGCGGACGTGAAGAGGACCCGGTCCCCGTGCTCCTGGATCAGGTGCGCGAACGCGTCGACCCCGGCGAACGGCAGCTGGACCCAGCCGACACCGGGGGCCTCGGCCAGCGCGGCCTCGAGCCCGTCAGGGTCGCGCGCGTCGAGCCAGACGATCCCCCGCGTGTCCGCGCCGAGGTCGCCGACCGTCCCGCCGGCGTCCCGCACCGCGTCCGCATGCAGGTCGGCCGCCGTCGGCAGGATCGCGACGGGCCCGGCCTCGGGCGGGTCGACGGGCAGCGGCGCGCCGGCGTCCGTGACGACCGCGCGGTGCCCTCGGCTGCTCGCCGTGTCCGGTGCGCTGGTGGTGCTCATGCGTTCTCCTGACGCTCGGTGCGGGGGCCGGTACCGGCGCCGACCGGACGACGGGGTGCGGACGAGCGGCGCGGTGCGCCGGTGGCGGGGGTGCGGCGCTTCACGGGGCGCGAGGCCGTCGCGGCGAGCGTCTGCCCGTAGGGATCGACGGGGTTGTCGAGGACCTCGTCGAAGGTGCCGAGACCGACGAGACGGCTCTCGGCGAGCACGCCGACGCGGTCCGCGAGGGCCCGGGCCTCACGGAGGTCACTCGACACCACGACGGCCGAGAACTGCCGGCCGCGCTGCAGGTTGGTCAGCGCCTCGAGCACCGACTGGCGCACCAGGACGTCGACGCCGCGAGCGGGTTCGTCGGCGACGAGGAGCTGCGGCTCCAGGATCAGGGCTCGAGCGAGAGCGACGCGCTGCCGCTGGCCGCTCGACAGCTCCCACGTGTTGAGCCGCATGATGCCGAGGGGCAGGTGCACGGCGTCGACG
>CAJYIG010000318.1 GCA_913774725.1 uncultured Curtobacterium sp.
GCACCGACCTCATGCCGATGTGGAACCCCCGCAAGACCCTCGGCGGCAACGACGAGCAGACCCTGCTGGACGCCCGCGTCGTCCTCTGGCACGGCTTCTGCTCGGTGCACCGGCGCTTCACCGTCGACCAGGTCGAGCAGGCCCGACGCGACCACCCGGGTGTGCAGGTCATCGTCCACCCGGAGTGCCCGATGGCCGTCGTCGACGCGGCGGACGCAGCCGGCAGCACCGACCTGATCCGCAAGACCGTGGCCGCGGCGACCGAGCCGACCACGTTCGCGATCGGCACCGAGATCAACATGGTGAACCGGCTCGCCGCCGAGTACCCGCAGCACCGGATCACCTGCCTCGACCCGGTCGTCTGCCCCTGCTCGACGATGTACCGGATCCACCCGGGCTACCTCGCCTGGGTGCTCGAGGCCCTCGTCCGCGGCGAGGTCCTCAACGAGATCACGGTCCCCACCGACGTGCAGGCCGACGCCAGGGTCGCGCTCGAGCGCATGCTCGCCGCGAAGCCCCGCGGCTGACGGTCCGGCGACCGAGGACACCGAGGACCGCACCGTGCACGTCGTCATCGTCGGGTCCGGCATCGCCGGGCTCACCGCCGCGATCCGCGCCAGCGCCCGCCACGACGTCACCCTGGTGACGAAGGGCGGGCTCGCCGACGGCGCCACCGCCGCCGCGCAGGGCGGCATCGCCGTCGCGCTCGGTGCCGACGACACCGTCGCCCTGCACGAGCACGACACCCACACCGCCGCCGTCGGGAGCGCGGACGCGCGCGCCGTCGCACTGCTCTGCGCCGACGGGCCGGCGCGCGTCCGCGACCTGCTCGCACTGGGTGTGCCGTTCGACCGGACGACCGACCCGGACGCACTGGACCGCCACGGCGACGACCTCGCCCGCGGGCGCGAGGCCGCGCACGCACGCTGGCGGGTCGTGCACGCCGACGGCGACGCCACCGGGGCGGCCGTGGAACGCACCCTCGTCGCCGCCCTGCTCCGCCGGCACGTCACCGTGCTGGAACGCACCTGCCTCACCGACCTCGTCGTCCGCGACGGCGCCGTCGTCGGCGTCGACGTGCTCGACCTGCTCGGCGAACCCCGACGGATCGACGCGGACGCGGTCGTGCTCGCCTCCGGGGGTGCCGGGCACCTGTACCGCGAGACGACGAACCCGCTGGTCGCGACGGGGGACGGCGTCGCCGCCGCCTGGCGTGCCGGTGCCGTCCTCGCGGACCTGGAGTTCGTCCAGTTCCACCCGACCCGGCTGGCCGTCCCGGACGGCGGACTCCTGTCCGAGGCGGTCCGCGGCGAGGGTGCCGTCCTCCGCGATGCGACCGGCCGGCGCTTCATGACCGCCGTGCACCCGGACGCCGAGCTCGCCCCGCGCGACGTGGTCGCCCGCGGCATCGCGGCCGCCGTCCGCGACCAGGGCGGCGCCCCCGTGCTCCTCGACGCGACGGGGCTCGGCGCGGATCGGCTCGTCGCGCGCTTCCCCGGGCTGACCCGCTCCACCCGTGCGGCCGGCTTCGACTGGACCCGCGAGGGCGTCCCGGTGGCCCCCGCCGCGCACTACGCGATGGGCGGGATCGCCACCGACAGCGAGGGCCGCACGAGCCTGCCGGGCCTCCTCGCCGTCGGTGAGGCCGCCTGCACCGGCGTCCACGGCGCCAACCGGCTCGCGTCGAACTCGCTGCTCGAGGGTCTTGTGTTCGGCGTGCGCACCGCCGATTCGATCGGCGCGCCGCGACCCGCCCGACCGCGCCTGCGCGGCGACGCGACCCTGCCGGTCCGCACCGTGCCCGACGACCGGGTGGGCGACGTGGCGGACCCGCGTGGTGCCTCCCGGCCGGACGGGACGGGACCGGACACGACGGAGCGGCGCGCGACGGGCCCGGACGCCACGCCGTACCGGTCCGACCGCGAGCGACGGCCTGGAGGCTCCGCCCACCCCGACCGTGCCGCTCACCTCCGGCAGGCGGTGCAGACCGAGATGACGGAGCGGGTCGGCCTGCTCCGTGACGCGGACGGACTGGCGGCCGCGCGTCGCGCGCTCGCCGCCCTGCGACCGCCGGTGGCGCGTTCGGTCCGGGACCACGAGGACCGTGCCCTGCTCGACCTGGCGCGGATCACCGCGCTCGCCGCCGAGGCCCGCGCCGAGTCCCGCGGCGCACACGCCCGGACCGACCACCCGGACACCGACCCGTCCGCACCGGTGTCCGTCGGCTGGGCCCGCGCCGTCGCCACCGGTCGAGCCCCGGTCGACAGCACCACGCGGTCCGACAGCACCACGCCGTCCGACAGCACCGCCACCGTCCAGCAGGGAGTCCCCGCATGACCACCACCGTCCCCGCATCCGCCGGTGCCACCGCCGCGTCCGGCGTCCGTCCCGCCGGACCGTCCGACCCCGGGACCATCCCACCGCACGCCCTGCGCCGCGTGATCGAGTCCGCGCTCGAGGAGGACGCGCCGTGGGGCGACGTCACCAGCGAGACGCTCATCCCCGTCGACGCCCGGGCGACCGCGACCCTGGCCGCCCGCGAGCCCGGCGTGCTGTCCGGCGGTGCGGTGTTCGCAGCCGTGATGCACGCCGTCGACCCCGCGGTGCGGACCGAGCTGCACCTCGCCGACGGCGCGACGTTCGCGGCAGGGCAGGTGCTGGCGACCGTCGAGGGACCCGCCCGCTCGGTCCTGCGTGCCGAGCGCGTCGGGCTCAACCTGGTGCAGCGGATGTCCGGCATCGCGACCGTCACCGCGCGGTACGTCGCAGCGGTCGCGGGGACGGGGACCCGGATCGCCGACACCCGCAAGACGACGCCGGGCCTCCGTGCGGTCGAGCGGTACGCCGTGCGCTGCGGCGGTGGCCACAACCACCGGAACTCGCTGTCCGACGCCGTTCTCGCCAAGGACAACCACCTGGCGGTGCTGCTCGCCGGCGGCACTCCCATCGGCGACGCCGTGCGCGACGCCCGCCGTCGACTCGGGCACACGGTCCACCTCGAGGTCGAGGTGGACCGGCTCGACCAGGTCGAGGCCGTCGTGTCCGCCGGGGTCGACACGATCATGCTCGACAACTTCACACCGGAGCAGCTCGTCGAGGGCGTGCACCGGGTCGCCGGCCGCGCACTGGTCGAGGCCTCGGGTGGCGTCTCGCTCGAGACCGTCGGCGCGATCGCACGGACCGGGGTGGACGTCGTCTCGGTCGGGGCGCTGACCCACTCGGCCCGGGCGCTCGACCTCGGGCTCGACGTCGACGTGACCGGCGCGCCCGTCGGTGGTGGCGTCGACGCGACCGGCGCCTGACGCGGTGTTCTACCTCGACCGTGCCGCCACCACGCCGGTCCGCCGCGAGGTCCTCGAGGCCATGTGGCCGTACCTGACCGGCGTGTTCGGCAACCCGTCCTCGACGCACGGGGTCGGCGACGCCGCGGCACGGGGGCTCGCTGACGCCCGTGCGACGATCGCCCGGTTCCTCGGGTGCCGGCCCGGCGAGGTCGTCCTGACGACCGGCGGCACCGAGGGCGCGAACACCGCCGTGAAGGGGATCGCACTCGCGGCGCCCCGTGGTCGGCACGTCGTGACGAGCGCGATCGAGCACGAGGCGGTGCTCGAGAGCTGCCGGTACCTGGAGCGCCACCACGGGTTCACGGTGACGCTGGTGCCGGTCGAGCACGACGGGACGGTGACACCAGAGGCCCTCGCGCGGGCCGTCCGTCCGGACACCACGCTCGTCTCGGTGGCGCACGCCGACAACGAGATCGGCACCGTGCAGGACCTGCCGGCACTCGCCGCGGTCGCGCACGGTGTCGGCGCCCGGTTCCACACCGACGCGGTGCAGAGCGCGCCGTGGCTGCCGATCGGGCTCGACCGGCTCGGCGTCGACGCGGTCTCGTTCTCCGGGCACAAGCTCGGCGCGCCGAAGGGCACCGGTGCACTGGCCGTCCGGGGCGGTGTGCCGCTCGAGCCGCTGTTGCACGGCGGGGGACAGGAACGGGGGAGACGGTCCGGCACCGAGGACGTCGCGGGAGCGGTCGCCCTCGCGACCGCGGTGTCGCTCGTCGAGGACTCCCGGGACGCCGACGCCGACCGGGCGACGACGACCCGCGACGCCGTCGTCGAGGGGGTCCTGGCGTCGGTCCCCGGTGCCGTGCTGACCGGAGCCGCACCGACCGTGCCCGCCGGGCGTCGGCTCCCGGGGCACGCGTCGTTCTGCTTCCCGGCGGTGCCCGGCGGTCCCGCGGCGGTCAACGGCGAGACCGTGCTGCTCGAGCTCGAGGCTCGTGACGTGGTGTCCTCGTCGGGCAGCGCCTGCGCCGCGGGGAGCACCGAGGCCTCGCACGTCCTCACCGCGATCGGTCTGCTGGAGGACACCGCACGGACAGCCTTGCGACTCACCTTCGACGCCGGACTGACCGAGGCGGACGTACCCGTGGTCGTGGACGCGGTCGCCGCGTCGGTCGCGGCCGTCCGCAGCCTCGGAGGGGTGTACTAGACGTTCTCCTCCACAGTTGGGGTGATGTCCCCCCTTCTGCGGACACTGATCGTCCGTCACCATGGACACATGGCGAACGCGATCACGACCCGGCACCGACGGGAGGCCCCCTTCCTGGCGGTCCAGCTCCTGCCGGCGCCGGCGACCGTGGCGGCGCTCGCCCTCGCCGCGCAGCACGACCTCGGCACCGCCCCGCTCGGGGTGATCGCGACCGTGGGTGCACTCGCCACCGTCGCGAGCGCCCTGCTCCCGGCCGTCGGCACCGCGGCGATCCGTCGATCCCTGCCCGCACCGAGCGAGGCGGACCGCTACCGGGGGGACGTCGAACAGCCCCGGTGACCTGACCCGAAGCCAGCACCGCGCGGTCCCGTCCCCCCGCTGGGGCCCGCGGTGCTCCTGACCGGACGTGGTACCCCTGACCGCGTCCGGCGCCGGACACGACATCCCCTGTCGTCGTGTCCGAGCGGCCACCGCGCCCGTCGTGGACGTGGCGCCGGACCCTGACCGGCGCCGCACCCCCCTGTCAGTCCACGGCGGGCCGCGGTGGTGTCGCCCGGGCAGCGATCGCTCGGCCCTCCGGTCAGTGCGTCGGTACAGGTGGTTCCGGTACGCCGGGCCAGACGTAGTCCAGGTCGTCGGGCACGTCGGGGAACAGCGGCCGGTAGTGCTCCGGTGCCTTCTGCACGAGCTTCGAGCGGTGCGACTCGTGGACCGCCGGATCGGCGTTCCACGCGGGCACGGCGAAGTCCCCGCGCTCGTAGGCCACCAGGTCCTCGGGGACCAGGCCGAGGTCGGCGAGCGTCTTCTCGAGGCAGGTGTCGGCATGCCCGCGCTCGAGCCACACCCGGCACGTCGCGTCCTGGTACGCCATGAGCGCCGGACGGTACCCCCGCCACATCGCGACGACCGGGTGGCGCTGCCAGCCGTAGTCCGGCAGGGTCAGCGCCCGCATCACCTGCAGGGTCTCGACGCGCTGCTTGCCGAGCCGCTTGTCGTCGAGCACCTCGGCCGAGGCGCGGAAGTCCGCGTAGGGCAGGAACGTCTGCATCCACCGGACGGTACGCCGGGCCGCTGGACCGCGACACAAGTCGTCACACCCGGGCGGGCACCCCGACGACGTGTGAGCATCGAGCGCATGGACGGAGCACTCGTCGTCGGCGTCAGCGGCAGCCCATCGGACCCCTCGCGCACCTCGACCCTGGTCGCGGCGACCGTCGCGCGCCTTGCGGAGGACCTGCCGGACGCGCGGACCGCGCAGGTCGAGATCGGGCCCCTGCTCGCGGACCTCGGTGCCGCGCCCTCGCGTGAGGCGATGTCGGCCGAGACCCGACGGGCACTCGAGACCGTCGAGGCGGCGGACGTGCTCGTCGTCGGCAGTCCCGCGTTCCGCGCGGCGTACTCCGGTGCCTTCAAGCTCTTCTTCGACTGGGTGGGGCAGTACGACCTCGTCGACACCCCGGTGCTCCTGACCGCCACGGGCGGCAGCGACCGGCACGCGCTGCTCGTCGAGCACCAGATGCGACCGCTGTTCGGCTTCTTCCAGTCGACGACCCTGCCGCTCGGTGTGTTCGGCAACGAGCGCGACTTCACCAAGCGCGAGGGCGGGTACGACCTCGCCGGCGTCGACCTCGAGCTGCGCATCGACCAGGCCGTCCGACGGGCGCTGCCGATCGTCCGCGGAGGCTTCGCGGCCGTCGGCGCCGAGGACGTCCGTCGCCCCGCCGACTTCTAGACAGCCCGGCCCGCGCCGACTCCCGCGGTCGCACGACGTGCCGCGGGCGTTCGTCCGGGTCGCAGGACTCGCCGTCGCGGCGGAAGGTGAGCGGCAGGTCGTGCGCCCGGAACGGGGCCGCTGGAGATCGGATCGGCGGGGCCGGGCTGGCGGGGCCGATGGGCGGCGGGGCCGGGGGCGTCGGACGGGAGGCGCGTGGCGGGCGGGCGCCGCGCCTCCAGGCCGTCAGTCGGTGGGGTCCGCGACCAGCGTTGCGACGTGCGCGACGGCCAGCCGGTAGCCGTCGGCGCCCGCGCCGGCGATGACCGCCGTCGCGGCGGTCGCCACGTGGTCGACGTGCCGGAACGGTTCACGCTTCCACGTGTTCGACAGGTGCACCTCGACCACGGGGACGCTGAGCGCCTCGACGGCGTCGTGGAGCGCGACCGAGGTGTGTGCGTAGGCGGCGGGGTTGATCACGACCCCGACGAAGTCGTCGAGCGCCTCGTGCAGCCACTCGACGAGCTCGCCCTCGCGGTTGGTCTGCCGGAAGTCGGCCTCGAGCCCGTGCACGGCGCACTCGGTGTGCACGATCGCCTCGAGCTCGGCGAGCGTCACCGTGCCGTACTGGGCGGGGTCGCGCCGCCCGAGGATGTCGAGGTTGGGCCCGTTCAGGACGAGGAGCCGCCGCGGGCGTGTCGTGGTGTCGGTGGCCGGCTCGCTCATGGGGGAGAGC
>CAJYIG010000319.1 GCA_913774725.1 uncultured Curtobacterium sp.
GGCGTGAGGTTCTCGACGCTCACCTTCGCCCGGGTGCGGAACGAGCCGCGTCCGGTGGCGTAGGCGTCGCGCACCCCGGAGAGCCCGACGATCGTGCCGCCCGACGGCAGGTCCGGGCCCGGCACGAACTCCATCAGTTCCTCGAGCGTCGCTGTCGGGTTCAGGAGCAGGTGCTTGGCGGCCTCGACGACCTCGCCCAGGTTGTGCGGCGCCATGTTCGTCGCCATGCCGACCGCGATGCCGGACGCGCCGTTCACGAGCAGGTTCGGGAACGCCGCAGGCAGCACGCCCGGCTGCATGATCTGGTTGTCGTAGTTCGGGACGAAGTCGACGACGTCCTCGCCCAGGCCCTCGGTCATCGCCATCGACGGCTCGGCCAGGCGCGCCTCGGTGTACCGCGCGGCCGCGGGGCCGTCGTCGAGTGATCCGAAGTTGCCGTGCCCGTCGACCAGCGGCACGCGCATGGTGAACGGCTGCGCCATCCGCACGAGGGCGTCGTAGATCGCCCCGTCGCCGTGCGGGTGCAGCTTGCCCATGACCTCGCCGGTGACGCGGGCGCTCTTCACGTGCCCCCGGTCCGGCCGCAGTCCCATCTCGGCCATCTGGTACAGGATGCGTCGCTGCACCGGCTTGAGACCGTCGCGCGCGTCCGGCAGGGCCCGCGAGTAGATGACGGAGTACGCGTACTCGAGGAACGAGCCCTGCATCTCCTCGGAGACGTCGACGTCCTCGATGCGCTCACCGTCGGGCAGGCCGACTGCTTCCGTGCGTGCCATGGGACCTTTCTGGGAGGATCGTGGGGTGCCCCCCAGCGTACCGAGCGCCCCAGACACCACCGCGAACCTCGCCGACGTGCTCCCGAGTTGCCTCGTCGCGCTCGGCGCCGCGGACGACACGTGGTTGCGCACCACCGGCCGGGAGGCGCGGATCACCCTCCGACCCGCCCGCTCCGTCGTCGTCGTCCTGGTCGACGGCCTGGGCTCCGCCGCGCTGTCGGCGCGCGCTGGACACGCCCGTTGGCTCACCGCCGCCACCGGTGGCGGCAGCGTCAAGCGGCTGCGCAGCGGGTTCCCGACGACGACCGCGGCGGCGCTGAGCACCCTGACGACCGGCCGGTCACCGGGCACGCACGGCGTGGTCGGCTACAGCGGCTGGGACCCCGACGGCGAGCGGGTCGTCAACCTGCTCTCCGGGTGGGACGCCGAGGTCCCCGCGGGCTGGCTGCTCACCGAGACCGTCTTCACCGAGGCCACCGCGCTCGGCATCGACCCCGTGGTCGTCGGCCCGGCCCGCTACGAGTCCTCGGGGATGACCGCGAACGTGCTCGGCGGAGCGCGGTACGCCGCCGCGGACAGCATCGCGCAGCGGGTCGACGCCGCGCTGGCAGCGACTGCGTCCGGACGCTCGCTCGTCTACCTCTACGTGCCGGAACTCGACTCGATCGGGCACAAGCGCGGGTGGGAGTCGGACCGCTGGACCGCGGCGCTCGAGTCGCTCGACGGCGAGCTCGCCCGACTCGCGGCCCGATGTGCTCCCGACGTGGGCATCCTCGTGACGGCCGACCACGGCGTGCTCGACGTGCCGGCCGAGGCGAACATCGCGATCGACCCGGCACTCCTGGTCGACGTCGTGGGCATCGCCGGGGACCCCCGCTGCCGCCAGCTGGCCGTCCGCCCGGGCACCGACGTGCCGGCGCTGGTCGAGGCCTGGCGCACCCGCTACGGCAAGAAGGCGTACGTGGCCAGCCGTGACGAAGCCGTGGCCGCCGGGTGGTTCGGCGCGGTCGACGACCGGGTGCTCCCGCGCATCGGTGACGTCGTCGTCGTGGCGCGGGGTTCGTGGGCGTTCAACGACGACCGCGAGGCCGACCCCCGGAAGGAGCCGAAGCGGATGATCGGCCAGCACGGCGCGATGACGGACGACGAGGTCTTCGTGCCGCTGCGCCTGGCGGGGGCCTTCGCGAGCTGAGCCGACCCGGGGGAGAACGGCGACAGCCCCGCGACGCGACAGGCGTGGCGGGGCTGCACCGGGCCTCCCGTCCGGACGGACCGGAGGGTTGCCAGGGGATCAGGCGGGGTCCTCCGGGCGGGTGCCGAAGACGATCTCGTCCCAACTCGGCATCGACCGGCGGTTGCGCTTCTTGCGCTCCGAGCGGCCGTCGGTCTCGGGCGCCGATGCCGGACGGTCGTCGCGCTCGGGGGCGGAGGCCGGCGAGTCCCAGCCCTGCAGCGGCACGTCCACGACGCTGATCGAGGTGCCGCGCGGCGCGTCCTGCTGCTCGGTGAAGGACGCGGCTTCGCGCTCACCGCGACGACGGCGGAGCGCCTCGAGCAGGTCGGCGGTCTCGTTGCCGGGCGACCGTTCCTCGACCGGCGCGGCGCCGATGCGGGGGAGCGGTGCGCGGAGCGGGCGCTCCTGCGCCTCGGGTGCCGGTGCGTCCTCGGTCTGCTCGACGCGGAAGGCACCGGAGTCGAAGCGGGTGCCGTCGGCGTCGTGGTGGTCGTTCTCCACCGCGCGCAGGCGCGGGGCGATGCCCTCGTCATCGGTGTGCGACAGGCGGTGCGCGTCGCCGTTGTCCGGGGTGAGCGTGGACGTCTTCGGGTCGAACAGCCACTGCGCGTCGTGCTCGACCTCGGACGCGGTGTAGCGGACGCGCACCTGCCAGCCCTGCTCGGCGTTCTTCCACGAGGCCCACTCGACGGCGGTGGCGTCGCCGGACTCGAGCTTGGCCTCGATGGCCTCGCCGAACGTGTCGGGAGCCTCGGCGTCGGTCGGCGTCACGGGCACGCGGCGGGCGGCGTCGAGGACGAAGGCCCGCTCGGCCAGCACGGGGCCCTCGAACCGGCGGACGTACTCGACGTCGACGTCGAGCGCTGCAGCGACGTCGGCCGCGTCCGCACCACCGCGGATGCGCGCCTGGACGTCCTTCGGCGACACGCGCTTCTGCGGGCCGGCGTCGGGGTTGGCCTGGCGGACCTGGCTCGACAGCGACGCGGTGACCGGCAACCGGAACTCGGTGCCGCCGTCGGTCGCGAGCAGGAGTGCCCCGGACTCGACTCCGATGACTCTCACGTCTTGCATGGTTGCGCCTCCCGAGCGTTGCGTACGGTCGTGCTCGTACCTTGCAGGAGTATGCAGCCGCGGGCGTCCGATCCCGCGGAGGCGCACGGGCGTGCCGCGCACTCCCACACCCCGGGAATGTCCGGGTCCGGCACCGGGTTGCACGGCCTGACGATCCCGCACGGCGTTCGGTTTGCGCTCTCGCGGGTCGTGGTGCAAACTGTCGCCGCCGATCACCGGCGACGACCTCTCGACACGAGAAACGGATGGGCATGGCCACCGATTACGACGCCCCCAGGAAGACCGACGACTCCTCTGACTCGGAGTCGATCGAGGCCCTCAAGGAGCGCGTGCCCGACAAGATGTCGGGGGTCGTCGACG
>CAJYIG010000320.1 GCA_913774725.1 uncultured Curtobacterium sp.
CTCTCCGGCGCCGCGATCGAGGCGGTCGGCTCGGGTGCCGGGCTGCCGGACGCCGCATCGGGTGCCGAGGTCATCGACCTCGGTGACGCCGTCCTGACCCCCGGCTTCGTCGACCTGCACGGACACGGCGGGGGCGGAGCCGCCTACGAGGACGACTCCTTCGACGCCGCGCTCGCCGTGCACCGGGCGCACGGGACGACCCGGTCGGTCCTGTCCCTCGTCGCGAACCCCGTGTCCTCGCTCGCCGCGTCACTCGACCGCATCCGCACCGTCGCCGCGGCCGACCCGCTCGTGCTCGGCGCGCACCTCGAGGGCCCGTTCCTCTCCCCCGACAACAGGGGCGCCCACAACGCCGCACACCTGGTCGACCCGTCGCCGTCCGCCGTCGACGCGCTGCTCGACGCGGGCGCGGGGGTCCTGCGCCAGGTCACCGTCGCACCCGAGCTGCCGGGAGCGCTCGACGCCGTCCGCCGCTTCGTCGACGCCGGGGTCACGGTCGCGGTCGGCCACACCGTCTGCTCGTACGACCATGCCCGCGCGGCTTTCGACGCCGGTGCGACCCTGCTCACGCACGCGTGCAACGCGATGCCCGGGCTGCACCACCGGGCGCCGGGGCCGATCGCCGCGGCGCTCGAGGACGACCGGGTGACGCTCGAGCTCATCCTCGACGGTGTGCACGTGCACCCCGCTGTCGCCCGGGTGCTGCTGCGCGCCGCACCCGGTCGGGTCGCGCTCATCACCGACGCGATGGCCGCGGCCGGCTCGCCCGACGGCTCGTACGCGCTCGGGTCGCTCGCGGTCGACGTGGTGGACGGCGTCGCGCGGGTCGCCGGCACGGACACGATCGCGGGCTCGACGCTGACGCAGGACGCGGCGCTGCGGCTCGCCGTCTCGGCCGCCGGGGCCACGCTGCCCGAGGCGGTCGCTGCGCTGACGAGCGTGCCCGCTGCGGCGCTGGGGCTCGACGATCGGCTCGGTCGGATCGCGCCCGGGTACGCAGCGGACCTCGTGGCACTCTCGCCCGCACTCGAGGTGCGGCGGGTGTGGGGCGCGGGTCGCGAGCTGGCGAACACCGGGTCTTGACCGCGACTGGGTCGGGCGGGAGCATCGCCGCGTGACCCTCTTCGTCTCCTGCCCGGTCGCGAGCGTCGAGCGCGCCACCGCCTTCTACTCGGCGCTCGGATGGACCCTCGATCCGCGGATGTCGCGGAACGACGTCTCGTGCATCGCGTTCGGGCCCGACCAGTACCTGATGCTCAGCAGCCGCGAGGCCTACGCGAGCGTCGGCGGCACGGAGGACCTGGTCGGCGGCCCGGACACCCCGTCGAAGGTGACACTGTCGTTCGACCTGGACAGTCGGGAGGCCGTCGACGAACTCGTCGAACGGGCTCGTGCTGCGGGCGGGCGGATCGGGGACACCGACGAGTACCCGTTCATGTACCAGCGGCAGTTCGACGACCCCGACGGGTACCACTGGTCGCCGTTCTCGATGCGCCCGGACTCCACCGGCGCCTGACCCCGGCAGTCCGTTCCCGCCGGGCGGTCACTGGTGGAGGAAGTCCTGGCGGGGCTGGTCCGGCTCGGGTGCGAAGCGGATCCGCAGCACGGGGCCGCTGTGCTCGGTCGTGGAGCCGTCGATCGCGACCTCGAGGGCGTCCGCAGTCCGGTCCCACCGGGTGACGGTGCCGGATCCGAGCACCGCGACGTCGCTGATCGTGCGGGTGAGGAGCGCGGAGGTCGACGCGAGCGCGCGCAGCCGTGCGACGCCGTCGTCGGGCTGCGCGAGCAGGACCGCGTAGAGCGCGTCGCCGGTGACGTCGTGCCGCATCGTGTAGCGGACGTCCTCGGCCGTGTACGCAGGGGCGGCACCGTCGACGAAGGACCCCGCCGCGACCACGGTCGGCCCCTCGGAGGGCACCGCCCAGGGGCGCGTGCCGTAGATCGCTTCGCCGTGCAGGGCGAGCCAGCGCCCGATGCCCTCGAGCAGGCGCTGCTCCTCGTCCGGGATCGTGCCGTCCGGCTTCGGACCGACGTTGAGCAGCAGTACCCCGCGCTTCGCGACGACGTCGACGAGCTCGGCCACGAGTTCGCGGACGCTCTTGTACTCGTGTCCCTCGACCCAGCACCAGGACGTCCGGGACACCGACGTGTCGTTCTGCCACACCGTCGGCTCGACCCCCGCGACGGCTCCGCGTTCGATGTCGTACACGGCGGCGCCGGGCGCGAAGGCCCCCCATTTGTAGTTGATGACGACCTCGCGCCCCCACTCGGCCGCGCGGTTGTAGTAGTAGGCCGCGAGGGTCCGGAGCACCGGGGCGAACGCCGGCTGCTCGATCCACCAGTCGAACCAGAGCACTTGCGGCCGGTACCGGTCGATCACCTCGACGGTGCGCAGGAGCCAGTCCTCGAGGAACCGCTCGTTCGGTGCGGTCTCCTCCCGCTGCGCCGGACCGTAGAAGTCCGACCACCGCGGGTCGAGCACGTCGGAGTCGAACCGAGCGCCGCCGTTCATGAAGAACCAGTGCTCGGCACGGTGGGACGAGGCACCGCGGACCATCCAGGCCTCGTCGACCGCGCGGGACAGGTCGCCGAAGACGTCACGCCGCGGCCCCATCCGCGCCGCACTCCACCGGGACCGAGCGGTGTCGTACATGGCGAAGCCGTCGTGGTGCTCCGCCACGGGCACGACGAACTGCGCGCCGGCGCGACGGAACAGCGCGGCCCACTCGGTCGGGTCGAAGTGCTCCATCGTGAAGGACGGGATGAAGTCCTTGTACCCGAAGTCCCGGTGCTCGCCGTAGGTCGCGCGGTGGTGGTCGTGGGCGTCGGTGCCCTGCCGGTACATCTCGCGGGAGTACCACTCGTTGCCGAACGCCGGGACGGAGTACACGCCCCAGTGCAGGAAGACGCCGAACTTGGCGTCCTCGTACCAGCGCGGCGGCCCGTAGGCGGCGAGGGACTCCCACGTCGCGTCGAACGGTCCGGCGGCGACGACCTCGTGCACGGCACGAAGCGCCTCGGTGTTGTCACTCACGTCGACCGGTTCCGGGAGCGACTCGGGGTCGAGCGGGGTGAGACGGTCCGGCATGGCGCGTTCTGGCATGAGGCACTCCTTCGTGCGTCGGCTGCGGTTCCCCACTCCTACCGGTCGGGCCCGTGTGTCCGGTGGATCGCGTGCGGCGTGCGGTCAGGGTAGCCGGACGACGACCCGTGCCGTCGAGGGGCCGCCGCACTGCTCGCTCCCGCCGTGCCGGACCCACGTGAAGCGGACGTCCCGTTCGACGAGCACCCGATCGTCCGCGCCGACCACCGCGACACGGCCACGGTCACCGGTTCCGGCCGACATCGGCACGGACCAGACGTCGCCGTCCGGCGTGGCAGTGGGCAACACGAGGGAGCGAGCGGCGTCGCCCGTCGGGCTGAGCGCATCCGAGGACGGAGGGCCGACCGGTGCTGCGCCGGGTGTGGCGTCCCCGGGAGCGGTCGGGAGCACCGGCGGCGAGGGTTCCCCGGGCGCACAGTCCGCGCCCTGGCAGACGACGACGCCCGTGACCCCGGACGCCGGGTCTGCCGAGCCCGGGATCTCGACCGCGACGGTGTTGCCCCAGGCGATCGCCGGGCACGCCGTCGCGCCGAAGCCGGCGCAGCCGGTCGTCACGAGCACCAGCACGGTCGATGCCGTGGCCAGTCCGCTCGTTCCCCGTCGCATGCCTCCATCGTCTTTGATCGCCCGTGACCGGGTGGTCACGATCAGGCGTCGGTCTCAGGCCGCGACGACGGACAGCAGCCGGAGCCGGTCGTGGCTCTCGGTCCCCGGGACCGCGGTGTAGACGAGCAGCACGTGCGCCTGCTCCGGGTCGAGGAGCACCTGGCAGTGCAGCTCGATCCGGCCGACCTCCGGGTGGTCGTAGCGCTTGACGGACCCCGGGACGAGGCCGACCTCGTGCCGGTCCCACAGCGCCCGGAACTCGTCGGAACGCTGCAGGAGCTCGTCGGCGAGCCGCGCCGCCCGGGACCCGACCCCGCGCCGCGCCGCGACCTCACGCAGCGACGAGACGTACAGCCGTGCCGTCGTCTCCCGGTCCTCGGGTGGGAAGAGGTCCCGCGCACCCGGTTCGGTGAACCAGCGCCAGCCGATCGAGCGCGACGGTCCGTGCCGCTGGCTCGCGTCGCCGAACAGTGCGGCGGCGAGCGGTGTCTGCAGGAGCGTCTCGCCGAGCTCCGTGACGACCTCGGCCGGGGTGTCGACCAGGCGGTCGAAGATGCGCATCATGCCCGGGCCGACGTGGTCCGAGCCGGCGCCGGACTCCGGTGGGCGGTGCCCGGCGAGGCGGAAGACGTGGTCGCGCTCTGCCCGGCTCAGGTGGAGTCCCTGCGCGATCGCGGCGACCATCTGCTCGGAGGGCTGCGGACCGGTGCCGCGCTCGAGCCGCGCGTAGTAGTCCGCGGACATGTGGCAGAGCGCCGCGACCTCCTCGCGGCGCAGTCCTGCGGTCCGGCGCCGCGGCCCCGGCGGGAGACCGACGTCGGACGGTTGCAGGGCCTCCCGGCGTGCGCGGAGGTAGGCGCCGAGTTCCGGTCGATCGATCACGGGTCCATCCTCGCCGGTGCACGTCCTCCGCAGCCACGGTCCGTCAGGTCCTGGTTGCGGACCGTCGGCCGTCGCAGGCTGGCACCAGCCCGACCACGGGCGACGACGACGAGGAGACCACCGTGCCGCGACGACCCATCGACATCACCCTGCCGCGCCTGGACGGCACCCGCGCCGTCGCGATGCCCAGGCCGATGCCGTCGCTGGCGCCGGTGCCGCGGTCGTGCTGCCGGTGCGCAACCCGGCGAAGGGCGAGGCTGCGCGTGCCCGGGTGCTGCGCGACCACCCGGACGCCGTCGTGGAGCTCGGCACGACGGACCTGTCGTCCATCGCGTCGGTGGATGCGTTCGCGGAGTCGATGGTCGCGGAGGGCACGCCGATCGACCTGCTCGTGGGCAACGCCGGCGTGATGACCCCACCGGAACGACAAACGACGGCCGACGGCTTCGAGCTGCAGCTCGGCACGAACCACCTCGGTCACGTCGCACTCGTCCGCGGCCTCCTCCCGCTGCTCCGTGCGGCGCGCGGGCACGTCACCTCGCAGATCAGCATCGTCGCGCGCAGTGGGTCCGTGCACTGGGAGGACCCGAACTGGGAGCGCAGCTACGACGGGATGCGCGCCTACCGGCAGTCGAAGATCGCGTTCGGCCTGTTCGGGCTGGAGCTCGGTCGGCGCAGCGCCGAGCAGGGTTGGGGCATCACGAGCAACCTCGCGCACCCGGGTGTCGCCCCGACGAGCCTGCTCGCAGCCCGGCCGGAGCTCGGGCGGAGCGGGGACACGCCCCAGGTCCGGGTGATCCGGTGGTTGTCCGCCCGCGGGCTGCTCGTCGGCACGCCGCGGACCGCCGGGCTGCCGGCGCTCGTGGCGGCCACCGACCCGGGCGTGCGGGACGGCGGGTTCGTCGGACCGACGGGGACCGGCGGTGTCGGCGGCGCTCCTGGGCGGACGCCGCTGTGGAAGCCGCTGCGCAGCGCCGAGGACGCCCGCCGCGTGTGGGAGCTGTCCGAGGAGCTGCTCGGTACCACCGTCGGGTGACCTGCGGCCGCCGGGCTGTCAGGATGACGACATGAGCGTCATGGTCTCGGTCCTCGATGCACAGCGGACCCGCACGAGCGAGAAGTACACCGCCTACCCGTCCGAGGTCCTGCCGATGTTCGTCGCCGAGATGGACTCGGTGCCCGCCGAGCCCGTCCGCGAGGCCCTCGAGCGAGCGATTGGGAACGGGGACACCGGCTACGTCGGGCACACCCGGGTGCTCCCCGGGGTCTTCGCCGACTTCGCCGGCCGCCGCTGGGGCTGGGACGTCGACCCCGACCTGGTCCGGACGACCACGGACGTGTCGGTCGCGGCGGTCGAGGTGCTCCGCCGGATCATCGACCCCGGCGACCAGGTCGTGATCATGCCGCCGGTCTACCCGCCGTTCTGGGAGTACGTCCGCGAGGCCGGCGGCTCCGCGACCGAGGTCCCGCTGCTCGCTCCGAGCGGCGAGCCCGACCCGTTCGACACCACTGCCGGGTGGCGGATGGACCTCGCTGGGATCGAGCGCGCCTTCGCGGACGGCGCCAGGACGGTACTGCTCTGCAACCCGCACAACCCCCTCGGCCTCGTGCACGCCCGCGAGGACCTCGTCGCGCTCGCCCAGCTCGCCGCACAGTGGGACGCGGTCGTCGTCTCGGACGAGATCCACGCACCGCTCGTGCACGCCGACGCGGTCTTCACCCCGTTCCTCACCTGCGGACCCGAGGCGGTCGAGCACGGAGTCGCACTGACGAGCGCGAGCAAGGCGTGGAACCTGGCGGGGACGAAGTGCGCGCTCATGGTCGGCGCGTCGGAACGGGCGCGCGGCTGGTTCGACGGCCTGCCCGTCGAGGTCGTCGAGCGCACCGGGATCCTCGGCTACACCGCGAGCGTCGCCGCCTTCCGCGACGGGGAGCCCTGGCTCGCGTCACTGCTCGCGGAGCTGACCGGGAACCGACGCATCCTGGCCGAGGAGCTCGGCACGGCCCTGCCCGGCGCGGGCTACCGGCAGCCGCAGGCGTCCTACCTGGCCTGGCTCGACCTGCGAGCGCTGCCGTGGGGCGACGACCCCGCCGTGCACCTGGTCGACGTGGCGAAGGTCGCGCTGACGAACGGGCGGGACTTCGGCCGACCGGGCATCGGTCACGCGCGGCTCAACTTCGGGTGCTCCGAGGCGACCCTGCGCGAGGGTCTGGCCCGCCTGGCGTCAGCCCGCTGACCTCGCGCTCGCCCGCGGCTCACTCGAAGCGCTGCCACTCCGGCTTGTTCGCGTAGGTGTACCGGTAGTAGTCGGCCAGGCGCAGCCCGGCAGCCGCGTCCTCGTCCACCACGACGGTCGCGTGCTCGTGCAGCTGCAGCGCCGACCCGGGCGCGAAGGACGACAGCGGCCCCTCGACCGCGGCGGCCACGGCGTCGGCCTTCGTCGAGCCCTGCGCGACGAGGACGAGCTCGCGCGCCTCGAGGATGGTGCCGAGCCCCTGCGTCATGCAGTGCGTCGGGACCTCGTCGAGCGAGTCGAAGAAGCGCGCGTTCGCCTCGCGCGTGGACGGCGCGAGCGTCTTGATGCGCGTGCGGGACGCGAACGACGACGTCGGCTCGTTGAACCCGATGTGCCCGTTCGCCCCGATGCCGAGGATCTGCACGTCGACCCCGCCGGCGGCCCGGATCGCGGCGTCGTACTCCTTCGCCGCGAACGCCAGGTCGGCCGCGCGGCCGTCGGGCACGCGGACGCGCGAGGGGTCGAACCCGAGGGGCTCGACCACGTCGCGGGCGATCACCGAGGCGTACGACTCCGGGTGCTCGAGCGGGATCCCGACGTACTCGTCGAGGGCGAATCCTCGAGCCGCGGCGAAGGACACCTCGCCCGCCTCGACCCGACGACGCAGGTCGGCGTAGATGCCCTGCGGACTCGATCCGGTGGCGAGACCCACGACGGCGGACGGCTTCTCGGCGACGACCGAGGCGATCTTGGCGGCGGCGACGCGTCCGACCTCGGCCGGCGTCGGCAGGATGATGATCTCCACGCTGTCACCCTACTGGTCATGACCAGTCGACGACAGAGGGAGGCCGCACGGCATCGATAGCGTGGGGGCATGCCCACGCCTGACTTCGTCCTGTCCCTGCGCGAGAAGGTCGGGAACGACCCGCTCTGGATGACGGGCATCACCGCCGTCGTCACGCGCGGTGAGGGCCCGGACCGCGAGCTGCTCGTCGTCCGTCGCGCCGACAACGGCGCGCTGACCCCGGTGACGGGGATCGTCGACCCCGGCGAGGAGCCCGCGGTCGCCGCCGAGCGCGAGGTCCTCGAGGAGGCCGACGTCGTCGCGGTCGCCGAGCGCCTGACCTGGGTGCACGTCCTGCCCGAGATGACCTACCCGAACGGTGACCGCGCGCAGTACCTCGACCTGGTCTTCGCGTGCCGGTACGTGTCCGGCACGCCGGCACCCGCCGACGGCGAGAACACCGAGGCGTTCTGGGCGCGGCTCGACGATCTGCCAGCGATGTCCGCGGACATGCTCGCCCGGGTCGAGGCGGGCCTGTCCGGCGAGCCGACCGCGCGCTTCGAGCGCTGACCGTGCCGGACGGGAGGCACGGTGCGGCCCCGCCCCGCGCCTCCAGTCCGTCACCGGGTCGCCTTCACCCCCGCGGAAGCGACAGTCCACCGCGAACGGTTCGCGGCAGGGTGTCGCCTTCGCGGAACGCTCCGCGACGGTGGGAACGCTCCGCTACGCGAGCGGGGCGACCGCGACCGGGGCGCCGAGCAGCCGCAGGGCCACGGCGTCACCGGCCGCGCGACGGTCGCCGACCTCGTGCTGCACGGTCACGACGGTGTCGTCGTCGAGCCGGACCGTCGTGCGGCGGATCGACCCCAGGAAGCTCGACGCGACGACCGTGCCGGTGACGCCCTCCGTGGCGAACGCGACGTCCTCGGGGCGGACGTACGCGGTCACCGGACCGTCCGCGGTGTCCGCAGCGAGCGCCGGGACCCGGAAGCCGTAGACGAAGACGTCGCCGCCGCGCAGGTCACCCGGCAGGCGGTTCGACTGCCCGACGAAGTCCGCCGTGAAGGCCGAGACCGGGTGGCGGTAGAGCTCCTCGGGCGTACCGACCTGCTCGATGCCGCCGGCGTGCATCACCGCGATTCGGTCCGAGACGGCGAGCGCCTCCTCCTGGTCGTGGGTGACGAACACGGTCGTGATGCCGAGGTCGCTCTGGATGCGGCGGATCTCGTCGCGCAGGGACACCCGCACCTTGGCGTCGAGCGCTGAGAGCGGCTCGTCGAGCAGGAGCACGCGCGGGCGGGTGACCAGGGCACGGGCGAGGGCGACGCGCTGCTGCTGTCCGCCGGAGAGCTGGTGCGGGTACCGGTCGGCGAAGTCGGCGAGGTGCACCATGTCGAGCGCCTCGATGACCCGCTCCCGACGGGCTGCGGCGGCGACCCGGCGCATCTCGAGGCCGAACGACACGTTCTGCCGCACCGTCATGTGCGGGAAGAGCGAGTACTGCTGGAACACCATGCCGATGTCGCGACGCTCGACCGGCACCGCGGCGACGTCGACGCCGTCGATGCGGATCGCGCCGGCGTCGATCACCTCGAGGCCGGCGAGCGCCCGGAGCGCGGTGGTCTTGCCGCAGCCGGACGGTCCGAGCAGCGAGACGAACTCGCCGGGCTCGATGCGGAGGGACAGCCCGGCGAGCGCACGGTGGGAGCCGTAGTGCTTCTCCACGGCCTCGATCTCGACGGTCGCGCCCTCGGTGGACAGCGACGCCGGGGTGGCGGGAGCGGTGACGGTCATGCGGACTCCTTCGGGGTGCGCCGGCGGCCCGCGCCGACCCGGCCGATGACGACGAGCAGCACGAAGCCGAACAGCAGTGCGGCGAGCGAGAAGACCGCGGCGACGTACGGGTCGGTCTGCTGCACGAGCACGAGCGCGGTCTGGAACGTGGTGCGGGACAGGAACGAGGCGAGGGTGTACTCGCCGAGGACGACCGTGATGGTCAGGAAGCACGCGGCCGTGATGCCGCGACGGAGGTTCGGCAGCAGGATCCGCCACGTGACGGTCCACCACGAGGCACCGAGCGATCGAGCGGCCTCGGAGAGCACCGTGACGTCGACCGCGGTGAGCGCGGTGGCGATCGGACGGAACGCGAACGGCAGCGACACGATGCCGATCGCGAACGCGAGGGTCCAGGCGCCCGAGCCGAACACCTGGGCGACGACCTGGTACACGGGGATGAAGCCGACCACGAGCACCACGACGGGCACGGTGATCGGCACCAGGCAGACGAACTCGAGCACCCGGCGGAGGCGCGGGTAGCGGAGTGCGGTGACGATCTGGGCGGGGAGCAGCACGAACAGCACGATCGCCACCGTGATCGCGGCGATGAGCAGGGACGCCACGAGACCGTCGAAGACCGGCTGGTACGTGGCGGTGTTCGCGGGGTCGACGATCGCCGCGTAGTGGTCGAGAGTGAGCCCGCCGTCGGTGCCCTGCCGGAAGGTGAACTGCGCCAGGGCGACCAGCGGCACGGCGAAGACGAGTCCGACCAGGGCGAGCACGACGATGGCGGTGACCCGCGACGGGGCGACGCCGGAGCGGCCGACGCGGGTCGCGCCTCCAGGCCGGGGTGCGGTCGCCACGGGGCGGACCGACGACACGGCGGTCACCGCTGCCACCGCGCAGCGCGACGCTGGAGCAGCGAGTAGGCGCCCATCACGACCGCCATGACCACGACCATGCCGAGAGCGAGCACGCCCGCGACGTTCTGCAGGCCGATGATCGTCTCGCTGGTGAGCTGCGTGCGGATCGTCAGCGGGACGATGCCGCCCTGCGAGATGAGGGCCGCGGCGGTGGCGAACGACGAGAACGCGTTCGCGAAGAGCAGGAGCAGCGACCCCCAGAACGCCGGTGCGAGCACGGGCAGGGCGATGCGCCGCCAGTAGGTCGCGCGTGAGGCGCCGAGGGTCGCGGCGGCCTCGCCCCACTGGGAGCGGACCCCCTCGAGCGCGGGCATGAACGTGAGGACCATGAGCGGCACCTGGAAGTAGACGTAGGGGATGACGAGGCCGGGCACGGTGTACAGGAAGGCACCGTCGGCGTTGAGGTCGAGGCCGAAGGCGGACACCAGCCAGGTGGTGACGAGTCCCTGCGCGCCGATCGTGGCGATGAACGCGAAGGCGAGCATCACGCCGCCGAACTGGGCGAGCACGCTCGCGGCGGAGTCGATCATCGAGCGGACGAACCCGTCGGGCCGCAGTGCGGAGAGCGCCCAGCAGACCACGGCTCCGACCACCGCGCCGATCACGGCCGAGACCGCGGACAGGCCGAACGAGCCGCCGAAGGCACGGAGGACGGACGGGTCACGGAACGCTGCGAGGTTCGCGAGGGTGAACGCTCCGTCGCCGGTCGTGAACCCGCTCCCCACCGCGATCACGGCGGGGACGGCGAGGAACAGCAGGACGTACGCGGCGAACGGGGTGAGGCCGAGCCACGCGAGGCCGGGGCGGCGACGAGACGGAGCTCGCCGCTGCGGTGCCGGGGCGGGTACGACGGGGGCATCGGCCGCCGAGCCGACGGCGCTGCTCCCCGCGGGAGCGACGCCGGTGGCGGCCGGGACGGGTGGGTGTCCCGGTCCCGGCTGTCCTGCCGGTCCCGGCTGTCCCGGCTGTCCCGGCACGAACGCGCTGGCGCCGCTCGGGGCCGATGCGGTGGTCATGCTGCTCAGGACCCCATCGTGGCGGACCACTTCGCGGCGAGGACCTTCGCCGCGTCGGTGACCTGCGCGTCGGTGAGCTCGACGTAGTCCTTCGGCATGCCGCCGGCGGCCTCGAGCGCGTCCTTGTCGACCGTGCCCGACTGCTCCATCGCCGCGAGGGTCGACGGGAACGCACCGGCCTGCAGGTACAGGTTCTGGGCGTCCGGGCTGGCGATGTACTCCTGCCACAGGCGTGCGGCTGCGGGGTGCGGTGCGTCCTTGTTGATCGCCTGCGAGTAGTAGGAGCCGAGCGCCTGGCCCTCGGGGACGACGGTCTTCCAGTTCTTGTTCCCGCTCGACCCGGCGGCCGGGCCCCACGCGAGGTTGTTGTACGACCACTGGACGACGACCGGGGTCTCGCCCGAGGCGACCGTCGCCTGCGTGGGCAGCACGTTCTGGAAGTTGCCGGCCTGCTTCAGCTTGCCGAAGTAGTCGACACCCTTGGTGATGTCGTCCGCCGAGCCGCCGTTCTCGAGCGCGGCGAGGTACACCGCCGACGCGGCCTGGTTCGCCTGCGTCGGGTCACCCGCGATCGAGACCTTGCCCTTGTACTCGCTGCCGAGCAGGTCGTTCAGGTCCTTCGGCGCGTCCGTGATCTTCGACGAGTCGTACCCGATCGACATCAGGCCCGTGTAGTCACGGGTCCACTTGCCGTCCGCGTCCTTGAGCGTGTCGGGGATGTCCGACCAGTTCGCGACCTTGTAGTCCGTGAGCAGGTCGAGGTTCTGCTGCATCACGGCATTGCCGAGGTCGAGCACGTCCGGGGCGGTCGACTGGCCCTTCTGCGACTTGACGGCGGCGACCTCGTCGGCGCTCGAGCCGTTCGGGTTCGCCGAGTTGATCTTGATGTCGTACTTCTTCTCGAAGCCGTCGATGATCTTGCCGTAGTTCGCCCAGGTCGGCGGGAGGGCGATGACGTTGAGCTGGCCCTCCGCCTTCGCGGCCTTGACCAGGGCGTCCATGCCGCCGGCCGACTCGGCGCTGGTGGCGGTCTTCCAGTCGGCGTCGCCGGAGCCGGAGCTCGTGCTCGCCGAGCTCGTGGCCGAGCAACCGGCCAGGGTGACGACTGCTGCTGCGGCCAGGGCGATGCCGGCCAGGGTGCGGGTGTGCTGCACGGGGTGTGCCTTCCGGGTGCTGTGGGGGTTCGGGTGTCCGGGGGTCCGGGTTCGGCACGATGCTGGACGGGTCCGGTTTCGGGGTCGTGCTGCGGCGGTGAACGGTGGCGGAACAGCGGGTGCAGCTGTACGGTTTCGCTGCCGGGGACGGTCTCCGGCGAGAGCTGGTCGCGTCCGCCGCGCACGCTGCGGTCACGTCCGGCACGACGCACGGTCGCGTCCGCCGCACACGCTGCGGTCGCGTCCACGGACAGCCGGGAGGCACGGGTGCAGTTCACGACGACGGTCCTGCAGGCGAGGAAGACGGCCACCGGCCTGCCCGTCCCCGAGGAGGTCATCGACGGCCTCGGCTCCGGGAAGCGTCCCGCCGTGGTCGTCACGATCGACGGCGGGTACACCTACCGGTCCACGGTCGGGGTGATGGGCGGGCAGTTCCTGGTCCCGTTGTCCGAGGCGCACCGCACCGCTGCGGGCATCACCGCCGGGGACACCGTCGAGGTCACGCTCGAGGTCGACACCCTGCCGCGGACGGTCGAGCTGCCGGCCGACCTGGCATCGGCGTTCGAGGAGGCCGGGGTCCGGGCGGCCTACGAGACCCTGTCGGCGTCACGGCAGCGGGCGCTCGTGGACCCGGTGCTCGCGGCGAAGGCCCCGGAGACGCGGCAGCGCCGGATCGACAAGGCCGTCGAGGCGCTGCGCGGGTAGGCGGGTGTTGCTGTTCCGCGCGTCGGCGGTCGTTCCGCGCGTCGGCGGTCGTTCCGCGCGTAGGAGGTCGTTCCGCGCGTAGGGCTCAGGAACTTTCCGCTTCCCATGCGCGATCGCGACTTCCAGGTCGGGTGCGATGGGCTCGAACGACCTTCGGCTCAGCGACCGAGTTCGACCAACACCTTCGGGATCTCGGCGAGGAGCTCGCTGGCCAGGTAGCCGAGCGGCCCGACCTGCACCGCGAGCCGATCGCCCGCGGCTGCGTGCACGTACGACGCCCAGGCGACGGCCTGCGCGGGCTCCGCCCCGCGGGCGAGCAGTCCGACCACCACGCCGGACAGCACGTCGCCGCTGCCGCTCGTCCCGAGTCCGCCGGAGCCGGTGCCCTTCACCCAGGCGCGGCCGTCGGGGGCCGCGATGACGTCGGACAGCGCGACCACGGCGCCGTACCGCTCGGCGATCTCCCGGGCGTCGGCGACGTCGTCGTCCCCGCAGTCCCGACCGAGCAGCCGTTCTGCCTCGCCGCTGTTCGGCGTGAGCACGAGTCGACCTCGCAGGGGCCGGAGCCGTTCCTCCACGTCGGCGGCCACGCCGAGCGCGAAGGCGTCGAGCACGACGAGGGTGTCCGGGCCGACGGCGTCCGCGATGCCCGCGACCAGGTCCCGCGCGCCGTCCGGCTCGTCCAGGCCGGGACCGACCAGCACGGCGTCGGCTGCTGCGGCCGACTCGCGCACGGCCTCGATCGCGCCGACGGCGACGTGTCCGGCCTCGCCCTCGTCGAGCGGCACGACGCCCGACTCGGGGACGGCGACCGCGACGTGGTTCGCCACGCTCGACCCGACCGCCAGCGACAGTCGTCCGGCTCCCACGCGCAGTGCGGCGAGCGCCGACAGCATCGCGGCACCGGGGGTGTGCGCCGCGCCGCCGACGACGAGGACCTGCCCGCGGCCGTACTTACCGGCGCCGGGGTCGGGCAGCGCCCACTCGCGCAGGACGTTGGGCGTGATGTGCTGCGGCGCTGCGGCTTCCTCATTCGACACGGGCGTCGTCCTTCCGACCGCTGTGCTCGGTGACCTCGTCGTCGTCGAGGTGTCCCACGGCGGAGAACTCCTCGAGGGTCCACGGGGAACCGGGCCCGTCGCGGTGCAGTCGTGTCAGCGACGCGTTCGCGACCGTGTGGTCCTCGGCGAACGCCATGAGCGCCGGCTCGTCGAGGTCGAGGCAGACCGCGACGGCGAGCATCACGACAGCGTCGTGCGCGGCGACGAGCAGCCGTTCGGTGCCCTCGAGCCGATCGACGTCCGTCAGCACGGTGCGGAGGCGGAGCATCACGTCCGCCCAGGACTCCCCGCCGGCGGGGCGGTGGTAGTACTTGCCGAGCCACTGTCGTCGGCGTTCCTCGTCCGGGTACCGGTTCTGGACCCCCACGCGGGTGAGCAGGTCGAGGACGCCGAGCTCGCGGTCGCGCAGCCGCTCGTCGACGCGCTTCGGCGGCTCGGTCAGTCCGCCGGCGTCGAGCGCGATGCCGATCGTCTGCTGCGCCCGGCGGTACGGCGAGACCCACAGTGCCACCGGGACGTCGTCGACCCCGCGATCGGCGAGCTCCTGCCCGAGCGCTCGGGACTGCTCCCGGCCCAGCGGGCTCAGCGGGACGTCGGCGTCGCGGTGGTCGACCTCGATGACGTCGGCTCCCGCGGCCTCGGCCCGCGCAGCGGCGACGTTCGCGGTCGACTCCCCGTGGCGGACGAGCCAGATCTCGGTGACAGCCATGGGCGCGACGCTAGCCACGGTGCCCTGAACCGGTTCCCGGCCCCGACGTCCCCGCCGGGGGATGTCCTGATCAGGTCGTCAGACCACGCGCGCTGCGGACCGGTCGGGCTCGGCAGGGCAGTCCCGCGGCCCGCAGCCGGAACGAGAGCGCGTCGAGGTCCCACAGGTCACGCCACTCGAGACGGACGATCGCGCGGACGGCCGGGTGTGCACTCAACCGCTCGTGGCGGCGTTTCTCGTCGACGATGACCTGCGCAGCGGTCCTCCCGTTCCGGTACCGCTCTTGCGAGTACTTCACGCGTCCGTCGACCTCCACGATCACGCCTTGCTCCGGGAACCAGAAGTCGACCTCGTGACGGCTCCCGTCCACGTCGAACCGTTGCTGCAGGACGGGAGCCGGTAGACCGAGCTCCCAGAACACCACGCGGGCGAGTGACTCCGCCGGGGACCCTGATCGAGGATCGGCGAACTCGATCGAGCGAGCGGCGAGAGCTCGCCCTCGGTGGTGGGGGAGTCCGCCCAGGGCACGGTGGACGTCGCCCTTCCGCAGCCCCTGCCGGAGTGCCGCGTCAGCGAGCACGACGACGGTCCGCACGTCCCCCTGCAGTGCGACGTCGGCGACGGTCCTCGCGACGGACGTGAACCGCAAGCCCGCGTGGTCGATCCCGTCACCGAGTTGCACGGGTCTGGTGTGGAGGACGAGACCCTTCGTCCCGCTGCGGTACTGGGTCTTGGGAACGGTCAGGTGCACGTCCTCCGGCCAGCCGTGGAGCCAGGGCAACCCGTGCACCGCGACAGCGGAGACGTGCGAGCCCACTGCTGCAACGCTCCGACGACCGAGCCTCGCGAAGACCCGGGTCACGTAGCGGCGTCGAGGCCCTGCAGCGTCCCACTCCGCACCCCGCACGAACGCGTTCGGTCCGACGCGCACGAGTCGGTCGGGACCGTCGTCGGCTGCCCGACGGCGGAGCGTCGCCCCGGAACGTCCGGCGTCGTTCGTGCAGGTGGCGCGGTAGATGGCGAGGGGCACTTCCATGTCTCCCACCGTGGTGAAGGGCGGGACTGCGCAGGCGAGCATGCTTGCGAACTGTGGACGCGCCTCCCGCCCGATGCGTTTGTGCAGGACGTTGCTTCGAGCCCATCGCGCGCGCAGTACGAGGCAGGATCGCGCATGAGGAGCGGGAAGGAACGGCTCCCTGTGCGCAGTCCGGTCTGCCACGCGCGGATCGGCCTCCTACGCGCGGAAGGTCGGCCCAGCCCAGCCCAGCCCACCCCAGCCCCGCACGCGACGCGGCGCCGGGGGAACGCACCCGTGCTCCCCCGGCGCCGCAGCCTCCCCGCCGGCCCCGCTGCCTCGGGACCGACGCAGCCTCAGGCCCGCCGCACCCGCAGCGTGACGATCTCGAACGGACGCAGCGTGAGCACGACGGGCTCCCCCGCGAGCCATGAAGCCGAACCCGAACCCGAGCCGGAGTCCGACCCGACCGGCCGCTCGAGCAGGTCCACCGCCTCCACCGCCTCGACGTCGAACCCGAACGACACCCCGACGTCGGTCGCCCGACCGCCCGACGCCTCGTAGAGCCGCACGACGACGTCCCCGGAGCGGTCCTCGGCGAGCTTCACGGCCTCGACGAGCACCTGGGGCGAGGACACGGTGACGAGCGGGTCGACGGTGGCTGAGCCCGGGACCGACCGCACCGGCAGGTTCAGCCGGTACCCGGAGTCCGCCGCGTCGAGCACCGAGGCTCCCGCCCGCAGGACCGTCCGGAACACGTGGTGCCCCTGGTCGGCGTGCGGGTCCGGGAAGGTCGGCGCGCGGAGCAGGGACTCGCGCACGAGCGTCGTGGTGCCGCCGTCGGCACGGGTGGAGCGGGTGATGTCGTGTCCGTACGTCGAGTCGTTGGCGACCGCGACGCCGAAGCCCGGCTCCGCGACGTGCACCCACCGGTGCGCCGACGTCTCGAAGCGCGCCATGTCCCACGACGTGTTCTGGTGCGTCGGCCGGTCGATGTGCCCGAACTGGATCTCGCTCG
>CAJYIG010000321.1 GCA_913774725.1 uncultured Curtobacterium sp.
GCGAAGCGCGGGCTGTTCGAGCCGGCCAGCGACACCATCTGGTCGGATGGCGTCCGCAGCGAGTAGCAGCGCGGGCGCCGAGGGCTAGGCCTGTTCCTCGACCGACCCCGGTTCGAGTCCGGTCATGAAGTCGTCGAGGAACGTCTGCATGTCGAACGGCTGCGCGCTGTCTTCCGGTCCGTGGTGCGTGGAAGTCATAGGACAACGGTACGTCACATCGCTAGGTTGTCTAGCGACCTGTCCAGAAGTGGCGTGATCTCCTCCGCGCGTATGCGATCGCTCGCGATGAACGGCCGCGCCAGCACCTGAACGAGCCCGGGCGTGCGAACGGGCCCGCCGTCCGAAGACGACGAGCCCGTTCCGAGCAGCTGAGGTCAGCCGATGACCGAGATGTTCTCGGCCTGCGGGCCCTTGCGGCCCTCGGTGATCTCGAACTCCACCTTCTGGTTCTCCTCGAGCGACTTGTAGCCGTTGCCAGCGATCGCGGAGAAGTGCGCGAAGACGTCGGCGCTGCCGTCGTCCGGAGCGATGAAGCCGAAGCCCTTTTCGTTGTTGAACCACTTGACGGTGCCAGTTGCCATGATGGCGTTTCCTTAACTTTCTTGCCAGGCCACGTTCGTTGCCTGTCTTGCGAGACGGCTCTTGCTGCCGCCGATCCACCGACGGTTGTCGTCAGATCAGTGCGTCCCGCGGGCATGGGCCGGTGGGACGGGTTCGGGGCCAGGCGACCTGGGAAGATCAGTGACCGATGGCGCTCGAAGGTGCAGAGCACCGGAAGAACGATGGACTCCCGCCGGAGCGGTTGAGACCAACCTACCGTGCTGCGGCCGCAATGGAAGAGGCAGCGCCCACATCTGTGCATCATCTCCGCCCCGCAGCCGTTCCTGTTCGCCCACCGCGTCGAAGTCTGGTGGACTAGGGGCGATGGCAGACAAGGAACAGCGCTTCCGGAGCGAGCAGCTCGAGGAGGCCCTCGCGAAGCAGGACGTCGCCGCGGTCGCGTTCGCCCTGCGGAACGACATCGTGATCGTCCCCCGGCTCGTCACCGGCAAGAAGGACATGCAGGTCCGGGTGTTCGGGCGCGAGGGCTCGGACAAGCGCATCCTGCTGCTCTTCTCGTCCGCCGACGCCTACACGGCGATGGTGCCGGACGAGAAGATCCGCCAGGTCATGGTCTACGACGGGCCGCGGCTCGAGGAGTTCCTGGCCGCGCACCTCGACTCGCTCGAGGGCGTGTTCTTCGACATCGCCGGGCCGCACACTATGCAGGCCACACCGTCGGACCTGCTGGCAGCGCTCCGCGCGTGATCGCGCTTCGCCGCGATCGTCCGCCCCGCTGCTCCGGCGTCGCGGTCGGCCGCCGCTGCTCCGGCCTGGAGGTGCTGGTCGCCTCCACCGCGTTGCGCACCGTCCCCGGCGGCCGGCTCCGTGACCGCGGGTCAGAACGCGCGGTCGAGCTCGCGTTCGCGCACGGACTGCGTCAGCGAGAACGCGACGCGCAGCGCTTCGCGCAGGTGTTCGGCGTCCGCACCGAGCACGGTCGTGAACCCGAGTCGCGAGGCCTCGTTCGCCCGCTGCTTCGCACCCGTCGCCGGACGGATCTCGCCCGCCAGGCTGATCTCACCGACCGCCGCGAGCGTGTGCGGGTACGGACGGTCGCGAGCCGCACTCGCCAGGGCCAGCGCGATCGCCAGATCGGCGCCCGGCTCCGTGAGCTTCATCCCGCCCACCGTCGAGACGTAGACGTCCGCGTCGGAGAGCTTCAGGCCGGCACGTCGTTCGAGCACCGCGAGCAACATCGCCACGCGTGACGAGTCGACGCCGTTCACGACACGGCGCGGTTGCGGCGCCGAGCTCGGCACGACGAGCGCCTGCACCTCGACCGGGAGCGCACGGCGTCCTTCGAGCGCGACGGTCACGCACGTGCCGGACACCGGCGTGCTGTTGCGGGACATGAAGAGGCCGCTCGGGTCAGGGACCTCGTGGATGCCGTCGCCGGCCATGTCGAAGCAGCCGACCTCGTCGGTCGGGCCGAAGCGGTTCTTGAGGGCGCGGACGAACCGGAGCGCCGTCTGCCGGTCGCCCTCGAAGTGGCAGACGACGTCGACCAGGTGCTCGAGCAGCCGCGGACCGGCGATCGTGCCGTCCTTCGTGACGTGGCCGACGATCAGGACCGGGAGCGACCGCTCCTTCGCCACCCGGATCAGGGTGGAGGCGACCTCGCGCACCTGGGAGGTCCCGCCGGCGATGCCGTCCACCGTGCTCGACGAGATCGTCTGCACGGAGTCGGCGATCACCAGGTCGGGCTGCACCTGGTCGATCTGTCCGAGGATGACGCCGAGGTCGACCTCGCTCGCCAGGTAGAGCTGGTCGTGCATGGCGTTCGTGCGCTCGGCGCGGAGTCGCACCTGGTCCACGGACTCCTCGGCACTGACGTACAGGACGCGCTTGCCGGTCGCGGCCGCTCGCGAGGCGACCTCGAGCAGCAGCGTCGACTTGCCCACGCCCGGCTCGCCGGAGAGCAGCACGGCGGCGCCGGGGACGATGCCGCCGCCGAGGACCCGG
>CAJYIG010000322.1 GCA_913774725.1 uncultured Curtobacterium sp.
GGACCTGTCGCTCGACGAGGCCGTGGCCTCACTGCACGAGATCGCCCGGTTCGACCCGGCGGTCGCGAAGCCTGCGATCGGCGCCGGCGCGGAAGGTGCCGGCACCGGTGCTGCTGGTGCCGATGCCGGTGCCGGTGCCGATGCCGGTGCCGGTGCCGGTGCCAGCGGCGCTGGTCCGCTCGCGGCGGACGTGGTGGCGGTGCCGTGACCGCCGGGTCGAACCGGGCGATCTCGTGCAGTGAGGCCACGGCCTCGTCGAGCGACAGGTCCCAGAGCGCCTGCCCGTACGCCGCGGTCGCCCGACTCGCGTCCCCGACGACCCCGGGCGTCCCGAAGTCGTTCGACAACCACCCGAAGGACACCGGGCCACCGTTGAAGCGGATCTTCTCGAACTCCGCCAGGTGGTCCGGCACCCACCGCTCCGCGAGCGACATGTCCACCAGGTCGGGCCGCAGGTGCAGGATCATCGACGTCTCCGCCGCTCCGCCGTGGATCCCGAGCCCGCGCTCGTCCGCGTCCTCGCCGGACGGGCCGGGCATCCGCGCGAGCGTCGGCATCAGGAACGTCTTCAGGCCGTACCGCTTCCGGATCTCCCGCAGCGCGACCTGCAGCAGGGCGACGTTCCCGCCGTGCCCGTTCGCGAAGACGAGCGACCCGGCACCCATCAGCGCGACGGCCCGACCGACCTGCACCGCGGTGTCGAACATCGTCGACTCGTCGAGCCACACGGTCCCCGGTGCCCAGCTGTGCTCGTCCGACTTCGTGAACGCCAGCGTCGGCAGCTGCCAGACGTCGAGGCCCTCGGCGGCGGCTCGCTCGACGGCCGCGCCGCCGATGTGGTCGGCGAGCAGGAAGTCGGTGACGAGCGGCAGGTGCGGACCGTGGTGCTCGACGGCACCGGTCGGCTGCACGACGATCGAGTCGGGACCGATCCCGGCGGCGACCGCCGGACCCGACAGCTCGGCGAGCAGACGCGAGCGGACAGCCGCACCGGGCCGCGCCACGCCGCTCACTTGCCGAACCCCGGCACGACGGGCTGCGCCGAGGCGGTCGAACCGCCGCTGACGACGAGCGACGGGTCGATGACGTGCCCCGGGTTGAGCAGCCCCTCGGGGTCGGTGCGCCGCTTCAGGGCGACGAGCTCCTCGACGCCGTGGTCGACGTAGTACTGGTGCGGGCTGTGCACCCGGACGCCCAGGTCACGGAGCACCGGGTAGCCGGCGTAGACGTCCTCGGCCCCGGTGTAGGGCGCGGTGAGCATGCCGATCGGGCCGACGTGCGCCGCCTCGATGTGCAGCATCCCGCCCGGGTAGACCGCCTCGACCTCGGCGATCCGGTCGATGAGCGCCTCGCCGCCGACCTCGACGTGGAAGTACTCGGTGTCCGGGGTGTTCCGCTTCAGCCACCAGATCGGGTGGTTGTAGGACAGCATCGACACCTTGGTGGTCTGCTGCAGGCCCTCGCGGACGTCGGTCACGGTGCCGCCGGCCTGCTCGATCAGGGCGCAGGCCTCGTCGAGCACGACGTCGTCGATGATCGCGCGCAGGCTCGCACGGTCGTCCGGGATCGCCGTGTCCGACGGCAGGGTCGCGGCGACCTCGGCCCGGTCGGCGCTGACGAGTCGCGGCACGGGGTCGAGCCCACGCAGGGTGCGGACGGCGACGAGGGCGTCCTCGAAGGTCGGGAACGACGCGTACACCGCACGCCACTCCTGCAGCGGCTCGAGCCGGACGGTCGCCCGGGCGATGACGCCGGCGGTGCCGTAGGTGTGCACGAACGGCTGCGCCTCGTCACCCTCGACGTGCAGCAGCTCGTCCGAGCCGGGCAGTGCGACGTCGAGCGCGGTGACGAACCCCTGCCAGTTCGACCCGTGGGCGATCGAACCGGTGCCGCCGGACCCGCCGGACAGGAACCCGCCGATGGTGGACTGCGCGGTCGACGGGTACATCCAGAGTTGCTGCCCCGCTGCGGCCGCGGCCTGCTCGAGGGCCACCATCGAGGCGCCGGCCTCGGCGGTGATCCAGCCGTCGCCGACCTCGACGACGGCGCGCGCCCGCGACGTGTCGAGCACGAGCCCGCCGTGCAGCGGGATGCCCTGGCCGTAGTTGCCGGTGCCCTTGCCGCGCGTGGTGACCGGGACGCCGTGCCGGACGGCCGCGGCGAGCGTCGCGGCGACGTGCTCGGCGGACGCCGGGTAGGCGACGAGGTCGGCGAGGCCCAGCGGCAGCTGTTCGCTGAGGATCGGGCTCATGGTCGCCTCGTCGACGGAAGCGCGGGCGCGGGTGCGCTCGTCGGCGCTGACGCCGCGTTCACCGAGCAGGTCGACGAGCTCGGCGCGGAGCGCCGCGAGCGCCTCGGCCGGGACGGTGGGGGAGGCGGGGGTGACGGTGGTCATGCTCACTCCTGTGGGGTGGGTGGTGCGGGAGACGTCGGACGGGAGGCACGACACACGACGTGTGCCGTGCCTCCCGTCCGGATGTGGTCGGCTCGGCCGACCCGGTGTCAGTTGCCCAGACCGATGGACTTGTCGAGGAACTCGTTCGTGTACAGGTCGGACGGCTTCAGGTCGCTCTTCACGTCGCCGGTGCCGGCGAAGACCGGGGTGGCCTTCTCGATGAAGTCCTGCATGCGCTGCTCGTCCATCGAGCCGATGTAGCCGTCGGTGTCCTTCGCCATGCCGAGCTTCACCAGCTGCGACGCGGCGAACGCGCCGACCTTCGAGTCGTAGGTCCAGCCGTTGTTGTACTGCTGCACGAGCTGGGTGATGAGGTCGTTGGTCGCCTCGGGCGCCTTGAGGTAGTCGACGTCGGCCTGCTGCATGACGGGGACGAGCTTCTTCAGGCACGGCTCGAGCTTCGACAGGTCGCCCGTGCGGACCGACATGGCCTCGGGGTAGGGGTTCCACCCGGTGCTCGAGACCGGCTTGTAGGCGACCTTCTTGCCCCAGGCGGCGACCTGGTTCTGGTAGTTGTAC
>CAJYIG010000323.1 GCA_913774725.1 uncultured Curtobacterium sp.
CGTCGACACCGAGGCCGGACGCATCATCGAGGACGACGAGGTCAAGCGTTCGCTCGCGACCTCCGGCCCGTGGGGCGAGTGGCTCGAGACCGGGCGCATCAACCTCGCCGACCTGCCGGAGCGCGAGCACATCGTGCACACCCCGGCGTCGGTCACCCGTCGCCAGCGCGCCTTCGGCTACACCGAGGAAGAGGTGCGCATCCTGCTCCGCCCGATGGCGCAGACCGGCGCTGAGCCGCTCGGCGCCATGGGTTCGGACACGCCGATCGCCGTGCTCTCCGAGCGACCCCGCCTGCTGTTCGACTACTTCACGCAGCAGTTCGCGCAGGTGACGAACCCGCCGCTCGACTCGATCCGCGAGCAGGTCATCACCTCGATGGGGATGGGCCTCGGGCCGGAGCGCAACCTGCTGAGCGCCGGGCCGGAGCACGCGAAGCAGATCGTGCTCGACTTCCCGGTCATCGACAACGACGAGCTGGCGAAGATCCAGCACTTCGAGACGGAGTCCGGGCGCCACCTCACGGTGACGATCAAGGGCCTGTACCGCGTCGACGCGGGCAAGAAGGCGATGCAGAAGCGCATCGCGGCGGTCTGCGACGAGGTCGACCAGGCGATCGAGTCGGGCAGGCAGTTCATCGTGCTGTCCGACCGTGACGGCAACGCCGAGCAGGCGCCCGTCCCGAGCCTCCTGCTGCTCGCGGCCGTGCACCACCACCTCATCCGCACCGAACAGCGCATGAAGGTCGGGCTCATCGTCGAGGCCGGCGACGTGCGCGAGGTCCACCACGTCGCCACCCTGATCGGGTACGGCGCCTCGGCGATCAACCCGTACCTGGCGATGGAGACGTGCGAGAACCTCGTGCGTTCGGGCATGATCACCGGCATCACGCCGGAGCAGGCCGTGAAGAACGTCATCAAGGCGCTCGGCAAGGGCGTCCTGAAGATCATGTCGAAGATGGGCATCTCCACGGTGTCCAGCTACGCCGGTGCCCAGGCGTTCGAGGCGGTCGGCCTCAGCCAGGAGTTCGTCGACCGGTACTTCACCGGGACCTCGTCGATCCTCGGCGGTGTCGGCATCGAGGTCATCGCGAAGGAGAACGCCGAGCGCCACGCCCAGGCGTACCCGCAGGACGGTGCGGTGCTCTCGCACGAGCGGCTGCAGACCGGCGGCGAGTACCAGTGGCGCCGCGAGGGTCCGCCGCACCTGTTCAACCCGGACACGGTCTTCCGGCTGCAGCACGCCACGCGGGCCCGTCGGTACGACATCTTCCGCGAGTACTCGCAGGCGGTCGACGACCAGTCCGAGGAACTCATGACGCTCCGCGGGCTGTTCCGGTTCCGCCACGGCGTCCGGAAGCCGATCGCGCTGGACGAGGTCGAGCCGATCGAGTCGATCGTGAAGCGGTTCAACACGGGCGCGATGTCCTACGGGTCGATCTCACAGGAGGCCCACGAGACCCTCGCGATCGCGATGAACCGCCTCGGTGCGCGCTCGAACACGGGCGAGGGCGGCGAGGACGTCGAGCGCCTGCTCGACCCCGAGCGCCGCAGCGCGATCAAGCAGGTCGCGTCCGGGCGCTTCGGCGTCACGAGCATGTACCTGACGCACGCCACCGACATCCAGCTGAAGATGGCGCAGGGCGCGAAGCCCGGCGAGGGCGGCCAGCTGCCCCCGACGAAGGTGTACCCCTGGGTCGCGCGCACCCGCCACGCGACCGCCGGCGTCGGGCTCATCTCGCCGCCGCCGCACCACGACATCTACTCCATCGAGGACCTCAAGCAGCTCATCTTCGACGTCAAGCGGGCGAACCCGTCCGCTCGCGTCCACGTGAAGCTGGTGAGCCAGTCCGGCATCGGCGCGGTCGCCGCGGGCGTGACGAAGGCCCTGGCCGACGTCGTGCTCGTCTCCGGCCACGACGGCGGGACGGGGGCGTCCCCGCTCAACTCGCTCAAGCACGCGGGCACCCCGTGGGAGATCGGCCTGGCCGAGACCCAGCAGACCCTCATGCTGAACGGGATGCGCGACCGGGTGGTCGTGCAGGTCGACGGGCAGATGAAGACCGGCCGTGACGTGGTCGTGGCGGCGCTGCTCGGCGCCGAGGAGTACGGCTTCGCGACCGCTCCGCTCGTCGTCGAGGGCTGCATCCTGATGCGCGTCTGCCACCTGGACACCTGCCCGGTGGGGGTCGCGACGCAGAACCCCGAGCTCCGCAAGCGCTTCACGGGCAAGCCCGAGTTCGTCGTGAACTTCTTCGAGTTCATCGCACAAGAGGTCCGTGAGCTCCTCGCCGAGCTCGGCTTCCGCTCGCTCGACGAGGCGATCGGGCAGGTGGACGCGCTCGACACCGACCGTGCCGTGGAGCACTGGAAGGCGTCCGGGCTCGACCTCGCGCCCGTCCTGCACGGACCGGAGTTCGCCCGCGACGAGCCCCGCCGGCACGTCCGCGAGCAGGACCACGAGCTCGACGAGCACTTCGACGTGCAGCTCATCGCGCAGACGGCGGACGTCCTCGAGCACGGCGGCTCCGTCGCGCTCGACCTGCCGATCCGCAACACCGAGCGGGCCGTCGGCACCATGCTCGGTCACGAGGTCACGCTGCGGCACGGCGAGCACGGCCTGCCCGCCGGGTCGATCGACGTCACGCTGCGCGGATCTGCCGGACAGTCGCTCGGTGCGTTCCTGCCCGCAGGCATCACGCTCCGCCTGGTCGGCGACAGCAACGACTACGTCGGCAAGGGCCTGTCCGGCGGCGCGATCGTCGTCCGCCCGGACACCGAGTCCGGCTTCGACCCGTCGGAGAACGTCATCGCGGGGAACGTCATCGGCTACGGCGCGACGCAGGGGAGCATGTTCATCCGCGGCATCGTGGGCGAGCGCTTCCTCGTCCGGAACTCCGGCGCCACGGCGGTCGTCGAGGGTGTGGGCGACCACGCACTCGAGTACATGACCGGCGGGCTCGCGCTGATCCTGGGCGAGACCGGTCGGAACCTCGGCGCCGGCATGTCCGGCGGGACCGCGTACGTGCGCGGGCTCCGTCGGGAGCACGTGAACGCCGACGCACTCGCCACCGGCGAGCTGCGGCTCGAGGAGCTCGACAGCGCCGACGTCGAGATCGTCACCGACCTGCTCCGGCAGCACCTCGCGGAGACCGGGTCGACCGTCGCCGGCGACCTGCTCGAGTCCGGCGACCTGGGCGACTTCGTCAAGGTGCTCCCGCGCGACTACGCCGCGGTGCTCGCGACCCGTCAGCAGGCGGTGGACGAGGGCCTCGACCCGGACGGCACCGTCGTCTGGAACCGCATCCTGGAGGTGACCGGTGGCTGACCGCACCGCGACCCCCACGTCCATCCCCAGCACCACCCAGCACGAGCAGGAGGCGAACCGTGGCTGACCCGAAGGGCTTCCTCAAGGTGCAGGAGCGCGAGCTCCCGCCCCGTCGACCCGTCCCCGTGCGGCTCATGGACTGGAAGGAGGTCTACGAGCAGCAGGAGTCCGGCGCCCTGAAGCGGCAGGCCGGTCGCTGCATGGACTGCGGCGTGCCCTTCTGCCACCAGGGCTGCCCGCTCGGCAACCTCATCCCGGAGTGGAACGACCTGACGTGGCGCGGTGAGGGCCGCCAGGCGATCGAGCGGCTGCACGCCACGAACAACTTCCCGGAGTTCACCGGCAAGCTCTGCCCGGCCCCGTGCGAGGCGTCCTGTGTGCTCGGCATCAACCAGCCGCCGGTGACCATCAAGCAGGTCGAGGTCTCGATCATCGACGAGGCGTACAAGAACGGCTGGGTGACCCCGCACCCGCCGGAGCGCCTGACGGGCAAGACCGTCGCGGTCGTGGGCTCCGGTCCCGCCGGCCTGGCCGCCGCCCAGCAGCTCACGCGGGCGGGGCACACCGTCGCCGTCTACGAGCGTGACGACCGGATCGGCGGGCTGCTCCGCTACGGCATCCCGGACTTCAAGATGGAGAAGCGGCAGATCGACGCGCGCCTCGCGCAGATGCAGGCCGAGGGCACCCGCTTCCGCGCCGGTGTCGAGATCGGTGTCGACATCACGTGGGACGACCTGAAGTCCCGCTACGACGCGGTCGTCGTCGCCACCGGCGCCACGGTGCCGCGCGACCTCCCGATCCCGGGACGCGACCTCGCGGGCGTGCACTACGCCATGGAGTACCTCGTCCAGCAGAACAAGGCGAACGCCGGCACGACCGTCGACAACCAGGTCACGGCCGAGGGCAAGCACGTCGTCGTCATCGGCGGCGGCGACACCGGCGCGGACTGCATCGGCACCGCCCACCGCCAGGGCGCACTCAGCGTCACGAACCTGGCGATCGGCAAGCAGCCGCCGCTCGAGCGTCCGTCCGAGCAGCCCTGGCCGATGTTCCCGACGGTGTTCGAGGTCACGAGCGCCCACGAGGAGGGCGGCGAGCGGCACTTCCTCGCCTCGACCGTCGAGTTCCTCGGCAACAGCGCCGGCGAGGTCCGCGCGCTGCGGGTCGCCGAGACCGAGTACCTCGACGGCCGTCGGGTCCCGAAGGCCGGCACCGAGCGGGAGATCCCCGCGGACCTGGTCCTCATCGCGATGGGCTTCACCGGCCCCGAGACGGACACGATCGAGCCGCAGCTCGGACTGCCCACGACGGTGTCCGGCGCGGTCGCGCGTCAGGCGGACTACTCGACGAACGAGCCCGGCGTGTTCGTCGCGGGCGACGCCGGCCGCGGCCCGTCGCTCATCGTCTGGGCGATCGCCGAGGGGCGCGCCGCCGCCTCGAAGGTCGATGCGTACCTCGAGGGCTCGACGATCCTGCCAGCACCGGTCAAGGCGACCGACCGCGCACTCACGGTCTGACGCCGTGAACGCACACGGAACACCGGTCCACCGATGAGCAGCAGGCCACCGGCACTCGATAGGGTGCTGGTGGCCTGCTCTCGTTCCGCGCGGCCCCACAGCGCGGAAACCGGCACCACCCACCACCCGAAGGAATCCATTGAGACGCGCAAAGATCGTTTCGACGCTCGGACCGGCAACGTCGGAGTACGAGACCGTCAAGGAGATCATCGAGGCGGGCGTCGACGTCGCCCGACTCAACCTCAGCCACGGTGACTACAGCGTCCACGAGGCCAACTACGAGAACGTCCGTCGCGCCGCCGCGGACCTCGGCAAGCCGGTCGCGATCCTCGTCGACCTGCAGGGTCCGAAGATCCGCCTCGCGAAGTTCGCCGACGGCCCGCACGAGCTCGCCGTCGGCGACGTCTTCACGATCACCACCGAGGACGTCCCCGGCTCGAAGGAGATCTGCGGCACGACGTTCAAGGGCCTGCCGCAGGACGTCAAGCCCGGCGACCCGCTGCTCATCGACGACGGCCGTGTCCGCCTGCGCGTGCTCGACACCGACGGCGTGCGCGTGCGCACCGAGGTGGTCGTCGCCGGCACGGTCTCGAACAACAAGGGCATCAACCTGCCCGGCGTCGCCGTCAACGTCCCCGCGCTGAGCGAGAAGGACGAGGCGGACCTCCGCTGGGCGATCCGCCAGGGCGCCGACCTCATCGCACTGTCGTTCGTGCGCAACGCCGCCGACGTCGACCGTGCCCACGAGATCATGGACGAGGAGGGCAAGCGCCTCCCGATCATCGCCAAGGTCGAGAAGCCGCAGGCCGTCGACGCGCTCGAGGAGATCATCGACGCCTTCGACAGCATCATGGTCGCCCGCGGTGACCTCGGCGTCGAGCTCCCGCTCGAGGCCGTCCCGATCGTGCAGAAGCGCGCCGTCGAGCTGTCCCGCCGCATGGCGAAGCCGGTCATCGTCGCGACGCAGATGCTCGAGTCGATGATCTCGTCGCCGATCCCGACCCGCGCGGAGACCTCCGACGTCGCGAACGCCGTGCTCGACGGCGCGGACGCGGTCATGCTCTCCGGCGAGACCAGCGTCGGCGAGTACCCCGTGCAGACCGTCCGCACGATGGCCCGCATCGTCGAGTCGACCGAGGACCACGGCCTCGAGCGCATCGCCCCGCTCGGCACGAAGCCGCGCACGCTCGGTGGAGCGATCACGCTCGCCGCGGTCGAGATCGCGGAGTTCACCGAGGCGTCCTACCTCTGCGTGTTCACCGAGTCCGGTGACTCGGCACGTCGCATGTCGCGCCTCCGCCACGGCCTGCCGATCATCGCGTTCACCCCGAACGAGGCCACGCGTCGCCGCATGGCGCTCACCTGGGGTGTCCGCTCGTTCCTCGTGGAGCGCAAGACCCACACCGACGAGCTGTTCTCGCAGGTCGACGACGTGCTGCTCGCGAACGGTCTCGCCGCCCCCGGTGACCGGGTCATCGTGACGGCGGGTTCGCCCCCCGGACTCGAGGGCTCGACGAACGACCTGCGGGTGCACCGCGTCGGCGACGCGCACGCCGAGGCGGCTCCCGCCTACGTGCGGGACTGACACCCGGTCACCGCACCCGGTCACCACGACGACAGGGCGCGGACGGGAGGCACGGCGCGACACCGCGCACGGCTTCCGGTCCGCGCCCTGTCGCGTTCCCCGGTGGGGCCACCCGGCACCCGTGCACCCGTGCGCGGTGTGTCGGCGTCTCGCACAGCTCGTCGACCACGGGGCGCGCCGGACCGGAC
>CAJYIG010000324.1 GCA_913774725.1 uncultured Curtobacterium sp.
AGTTCAGACGTGTGCTCTTCCGATCTCTGCGAGACCGCGCGGCGGAGGAGGTCCTCGACGTGCTCCTCGGTCAGGACGGCGTCCTGCTCGAGTGCCCGTCCGAGCACCGCGTGCGGACCGGAGGCGCAGACCGTCGCCGCGCGGTCCTGTGCGACCTCGTCGAGCAGCAGGCCCGTCACGAGCGCCTCGTCCGAGCCGGTGCCCACGGCGATCGCCACGTCGCGGACCCACTCGTCGACGAAGCCGTCCCGGTACCGAGCCAGGTGGGTGAAGTACCGCGCTCGCTCGGCGACCAGGACGGTCGAGACCGGCGGGCTCGCACGCCGCGACGCGCCCCGAGCGCGCAGCACCGCGGCGACGAGGGCCCGCCCCGTCCGGCCGTTGCCGTCCGTGAACGGGTGGATCGACTCGAACTGCGCGTGTGCGATCGCTGCCTGGGCCACCGGGTGCAGGTCGTCGCGCTCGAGGAAGGCGAAGAGGTCCGCCATCAGGGCGGGCACGAGTCCGGGCGGCGGCGGGACGTGGTCGGCGTCGCGCGGTGTGCTCCCGCCGCCGATCCAGTTCTGCACCGTGCGGTAGCGGCCGGCGTACGGACCGTCCACCGGGTCACCCCGGAGCAGACCACGGTGGGCGTCGAGCAACGCGGTCTCGTCGAGGCGTCCGGCCCCGGCCGCGCGCACCAGGCGGTCGAGGGCGTCGCCGGCCTGCACCATCGCCGTGGCGCTCGTGTTCGCCCGCACGCCCACCGGGGCGCGTGCGACGTCCTCGGCGGTGGCGTCCTCGTGCTCGATGCGCGAGGTCGCGACCGCCTCGGACCGGGTGAGCAGCCGGTGCAGGGGAGCTGCACCGCCGTCGCCGTCGTCGAGGGCCGTGAGCGCATCGAGGCTGCGGTCGAGCAGGGCGGCGGTCGTCCGGTCGGGCTCCCAGTGCGCGTCGGCGATCCGCGGCGGGACCGAGGCCGTGACGGTGGTGGTCCGGCGGACGCTCCGGTCACCGCGGACGGCGCTGCGCCAGGGGCGGACGATCGTGCCGTGTGCGGGCCAGTGGGGTCGGGGTCGGGACACGGAGCCTCCTGCGTGGGTCGTCGGTGCCGAGACGGTAGGACGATCCGGCGAGCCGACGCCAGGAATCCGTATCTCGCGAGCGGCGTGACCGGGCCGCCGTACCGTGCTGGCATGCGCAACTCCTTCGTCGTCACCGGGGCGCACGTCGTCCCCGTCACCGCTGCACCCTTCGACGGCGGTGCCGTCGTCGTCGAGGACGGCCGCATCACCGCGGTCGGCCCCGACGTCACGCCGCCGCCGGACCTGCCCGTGGTCGACGCCGCCGGCGCCTGGCTCGTCCCGGGCTTCGTCGAGTCGCACGGCCACGTCGGCATCCACGAGGAGGCGAACGGCTGGGCCGGCAACGACACGAACGAGATGACCGATCCGAACCAGGCGGCGGTCCGGGCGATCGACGCCGTGGACATCGACGACGAGGGGTTCCGCGACGCACTGTCCGGCGGCATCACGAGCATCGTCGTGAAGCCCGGCTCGGGCAACCCGATCGGTGGGCAGACCGTCGCGATCAAGACCTGGGGTGGTCGGACGATCGACGAGCAGCTCATCTCCGACGCCGTGAGCGTGAAGAGTGCCCTCGGCGAGAACCCGAAGCGGGTGTACGGCGAGAAGGGGAGGACGCCGTCGACGCGGCTCGGCGTCGCGAAGGTCATCCGCGAGGCCTTCGTCGCCGCGCAGGACCACCGCGCCGCCCGTGACGCTGCGGCGGCGAAGGGGGAACCCTTCACCCGCGACCTGACGAAGGAGACGCTCGTCCGGGTGCTCGACGGCGAGCTCGCCTGGGACCAGCACGTGCACCGGCACGACGACCTCGCGACCGCACTCCGCCTGGCGGACGAGTTCGGCTACCGGCTCGTCGTGAACCACGGCACCGAGGCGCACAAGCTCGCGGACCTGCTCGCCGAACGTGACGTGCCGGTCATCTACGGCCCGCTCTTCACCAGCCGTTCGAAGGTGGAGCTCCGCGACCGTGGCATCCCGAACGTCGTGGCGCTCGCCGCAGCCGGGGTCCGCGTGGCGATCACGACGGACGCGCCGGTCGTGCCGATCGCGATGCTCGTCGACCAGGCCACCGCCGCGGTCAAGGAGGGCCTGCCCTGGCAGACTGCGCTCGAGGCCCTCACGACCAACCCGGCGGACTTCCTCGGCTTCGGCGACCGGGTCGGTCGCATCGCGCCGGGGTTCGACGCCGACCTGGTCCTGTGGGACGGCGACCCGCTCGCCGCGACCAGTCGCGCGACGCGCGTCTGGATCGAGGGCGCGTCCGTCTACGAGTGGGCCGACGGGACGGGCGTCACCACCCCGCGCTGGTGACCCGGTGACGCCGGGAGGCCCGTGGCGGCCCCGCCACGCGCCTCCCGTCCGGCTACTGGTCGCGGGAGAGCAGGAAGTCGTTGATGCGCTCCGTCATCGGCAGGTCCATCGACCGCGCGACGCCGTTCACCGAGCGGATGGGAGCGGCCTGTCGGACGCTCGACAGCAGCCAGAGGGCGTCCGCGGCCTCGAGGTCGGCCAGGGTGAGCAGCTCGTACGACGTCGCGACGCCCTCGCCCTCGGCGAACCGGAACACGTCGGCCTGCGTCGTCCCGGCCAGGATCCCGATGTCGGTCCGCGGCGTCACGAAGCGCCCGTCCACGGACGCCACGAGGTTCGCGCGCGTGCCCTCGAGCACGTAGCCGTCCGAGGAGACGAAGAGCGCGTCGTCGGCGCCGCGACGCTCGGCCTCGCGGAGCGCCGCCATGTTCACCGCGTACGACAGCGTCTTCGCGCCCTGCAGCAGCCACGGCGAGGTCCGCTCGACGTCGTGCCGGTAGCCGCGGTCGAGCGTCACGACGGCGATGCCCTCGGTGCGCGCGGGGGTCTGGTCGCCGGACGGCGCCGCGTACACCCAGCCGGTCGGGCGACCCGACCCCTCGACGCCGCGGGTCATGACGGTCTTCGCGAAGGCCTCGTGCACCGGGTCGAGCCGGGCGCACGCGGCCTCGATCGCCTGCCGCCACGCGTCGAGGTCCGGCGCCGGGAGGTCGAGCATCGCCGCCGACCGGACGAACCGCGCCAGGTGCGGCTCGAGTGCCTGCGGCCGACCGTCGACGACCGTGATGGTCTCGAACACCCCGTCGCCGCGGATCGCGCCGAGGTCCTGCACCTGCAGGTGCTCCTCGAGCGGCGTCGCCCACGTGAAGGCGTCGGCCTCCGGGTCGTGCGGGGCTGCGTCGCGCGAGGGCTGGTTGAGGACGGCGAGGACGGTGTCGGTCATGCGTCCATCCAACCCCAGCGCCGGGTGGGCGGAGGTCAGTCGCGGCCGGGGAGCGACCCCATGAGCTTCCACACCGCGGGCGTCAGCTCGGGGTGCTGCAGGGCGATGCGACGGAGCCGGTGGTACTCCTCGCCGAGCTCGGTGCGCTGCGCGGACGCCGGGTGCCCGGCCCAGTGCGCGCTCCGCTGCCCGATCGCCGCGTCGAGCTCCACGGCGTCGGCGCGCAGGATGAGCACGACCTGCTCGTCGACGGTCGGCAGCGTCGGCATGAACTCCCACGGGTCCTCGCCCGCGCGGCTCCGGTGCTCGACGATCATCGAGATCTCCTCGGCGGCCTCGGCGCGCAGCACTTCGAGGCTGCGCCCGGTCCTGCGGGGCTCAGCCATGGTGCCCCCGCAGCACGCCTGCCATGCCTGCGATCGTACGCCAGCGTGGAGCGTCCACCGGACACGTCCGCCAGACTGGGGACCGTGACCGCACGCGACGAGACGAAGTCCCAGCACGCCCCGGTCGTGGTCGTCTACCTGCTCCGCGACGGCGTCGACGGCCCCGAGGTGCTGCTCGGCGAGAAGCGTCGCGGGCTCGGTGCCGGTCGGGTGGTCGGTCCCGGCGGCAAGCGGGAGCCGGGGGAGCCGCCGGTGGCGGCAGCGGTCCGCGAGGTGGCGGAGGAGGTCGGCCTGCGTCTCGACACGGACGACCTGGAGGCGCGTGGCACGTTGGACTACCGGTTCCCGTTCCGCCCGTCCTGGTCACAGGTCTCGGACGTCTTCGTCTGCCGCCGGTGGCAGGGCGAACCGTCCGGCAGCGACGAGCTGGAGCCGCGCTGGATCCCGGTCGACACGGTTCCGTACGACGCCATGTGGGACGACGCCCGCTACTGGTTGCCGGGCGTGCTGGCCGGCGGGAGCGTCCACGCTCGCTTCACGTTCGCGGAGGACAACGCGACCGTCTCGGGGTTCAGCGGCGCGGGCGTCTAGCGGGCGCCGGCGCGGCCCTGCTGCACCCGGGTGCTGCCGGTGCGTGCCTCCTCGGCCGCGGCCAGGACGTCCGCGTCTCCGCTGCGACCACCGAGCGGCCGGACGAAGAAGTCGACGATGCCCGCGACGATGGCGCCGAGCACGGCGAACATCGCCCAGCCGACGAACAGGCCGGCGGTGTTCCGGCCGTCGGCGGGCGCGAGGAACACGCTCGCGGCGTAGAGCGCGGCCGCGAGCACGAGGAACGCGACGACGGCGGTGACGAGGACGCGGTGCCAGGCGGTGCGCGGTTGCATGCGGAACAGGATACGCGCGCGTCAACGCTCGGCGTGCCGGCCGTGCTCGCGCTCGCGCCCCTCGGGCGCACCGGGGCGCGTCGTGCGCGATCCCGCCGGGGCCGGGCGTCGACCCGATGCGTCCACGCGTGGGACGGGACGGGTGCGCGGACCGTTGGACGGGCCTCCCGGTCGACCCGGACCGGACCGGTCCGCCTGCCGCACCACGGGGATGCGTCCGGTCGGGGTGGTCTCCTGCTCGAGGCCGTCGCGGCCGCCGGTGAAGACGTCGCCGGAGACGCGGTCGTCCTCCCAGTCGTCGTCGCGCAGCACGCTCAGCGTGCCGGTCTCGGTCGAGGTCAGGCCGTGGCGCTCGAGCTCGGCGTCCCGCTGCTTGCCGAGGAACTCGCGGTTCGCGTTCTGCGCGTCCTGGAACATCGTCGTGCGGTTGTTCACGATCGCGGAGATCCGACGGCGTTCCCACCACTGCTTGCCGAAGAACATGAGCACGAGCCCGGCCGCGGCGTAGCAGCCCATGGTGATCAGGCCGCGGCCGAACCCGGGGCCGACGCCGTAGATCTCGTGCTTGATCATGTCGACCATGCTCGAGCCGACCACGACGTGGTTGAGCCACGCGAAGGGCTCCGGCATGAACCACTTCGGGTACGCCCCGCCGGAGGACGGCATCGACAGGAAGACGAAGCAGATCATGGCGGGAGCGGCGATGAAGCGGCCGACGAAGTAGCTCAGCCCGTTGACCGCGAGACCGATCGCGACGATCCACCCCCACGCGATGAGGACGAGTTCGATCCAGTGCCCCCGGATCGCACCGACGACGGGGCCGGCCAGTGTGTTCGTGAT
>CAJYIG010000325.1 GCA_913774725.1 uncultured Curtobacterium sp.
GGCTGCTGCAGCTCACGATGATCGCGGCGCAGGTCTCCGTGTCCGCCCACGAGGCCGGGGTCTACGCGGCCGCGTTCACCCTCGCGACACCGGCCTCGATGGTCGGGCAGGCACTGGGTCAGGTGCTCGTGCCGGCGTTCGCGCACCGGTCGGACGGCGGGTCGCTGCGCTCGCGCGGGGTGCTCGTGCTCGTCGGGGGCTTCACCGCGGCGACGGCCGTGGTGTTCGGGCTCGTGGCGTGGCTCGCCGGGTGGTTCCTGCCGCTCGTCTACCCGGCAGAGGGTGCCGAGGCCGTCGCAGACCTGCGGTACCTGATGGTCGGCGTGTGGGTGTTCACGGTCGGGCTCGTCCCCGCGGCACTGCTGCTCGCGTCGGGGCGGTCACGGCAGGTGGCGCTGGCGTCGGTCGCGGGGTTCGTCGTCGGGGTCGTGCTCATGGCGGTGCTCGCGCCGACGTGGGGTGTGGCCGGGGGCACCACGGGGTTCCTGGTGGGGAGTGCGGTGAACCTCGTCACGGTGGTGGTGCTGGGGCTGCGTCGGGCGCGATAGTTTGTTATGAAACACTTCTTTCATAACAGATCATCGGAGGATCGTGCAGCCGAGCCCTTACACGCCGGGTGAGATCGCCCGCGCTGTTCCTGGTCGCGCGCACCAACTCGCGGAGTTGGACGAGCGCCTGTCCGTCCTGGTCGACCTCCGCCGCCTGGTGGGTCGGATCAGGGTCGATCATGCCGCCCGTGGCTTCGGCAAGACCTCCTTGCTCCGCGAGTACCAACGCCGTGCCGTCCTCCGGGGAGCGAACACCGTGTGGGTGACCGCAGGTGAGACCCCGGGGCTCATCCGTCAGATCGTCGATGAGTTGCAGCGGAACGATGACGCCGCTGGTACGGCGCTGCGCGACAGGGTCGACTCGGTCCGACTCTCCTTGGGAGTCCCGGGGATCGCGACCGCGACGGGGACCTTCCGAGCTGCTGCTCAGGACGACGAGAGCGCCGTCACGGGCGCCCGCGCGTTCGAGGACGTCATCCGCGCTGCCACCGCCGAGCGTCCGCTCGTGATCCTCGTCGACGAGATCCAGTCGGCTGACGCAGCCGGCCTCCGCACCTTGGTGTACGCCTGGCAACATCTCCAAGCCGAAGGCGCGGACGTCCCGGCCGCCGTGTTCGCAGCCGGACTCCCCAACGCACCGGAGACCATCGCAGAGGTCGTCACCTTCAGCGAGCGCCTCGCCTACCGGCCGCTCGGTCCTCTGCATCGCGACGCGGAAGAGATCGCCCTGGTCGGACCAGCTCGTCTCCTCGGCGTGCAGTGGAGTCCGGAAGCCGTCGATCGAGCCTTGACGATCGCGCAGGGCTACCCGTACTCCGTGCAGCTGATCGCCGACGCGACGTGGACGGCTGCCGGACGACCGGACCCGGGAACGATCATCGACGTCCGGTCCGTGGAACTGGGCCAGCACTCGATGCAGGCGGACCTCGATGCTCTCTTCCGCGCCCGGTGGTCCGCCTGCTCGAACTCGGAACGACGCATGCTGACCGCCATGGCGGAGCTCGGCGACGGTCCGCAGTCCCGATCGTCGATCGCGGCTGCACTGGAGACCGGGACGAACCAGCTCTCGACACCGCGGGCGAGGCTCATCGACAAGGGCCTGGTCCAACCCGCCGACCGGGGGATGCTCGAGTTCACCATCCCTGGGTTCGCTGCCTTCATCCGGGCAGAGCAGTCCTGACCACTTCACGGCAGGGACTCCCCGAGCGGCGCTGATCATCGGCGCGGGGCTCGTCAGCCGGATGCCGCGAGTCCCACGTGCGGCTCCAGCCACGCCATGCCCGCGGCGAGCGCGTCGCTCGCCATGGCCCAGTCGTGCCGCGCCCCCGGCAGCACCCACGTCGTGACGTGCATCCCGACCGCAGCCGCCCGCGCGGCCACGACGGGCATCGCCGGACCGTACTTGTGGTCGAGCGCCGCCGCGGTGAAGAACGCCGCCGTCGCGGGGTAGCGCCCGTGGCGCGCCATCATCGCCAGCGGTTGGGCCGCCCGGTACGCCGCCGCGTCCCCCGAGAAGCCGAGGGCGATCGTCCGCGCCGCGTTCCCGAGGGTGGGACCGAGTTCGCCCGATACGTCGACGATGTTGCCGTAGCGCGCGGGGTCGCCGGCGCCGAGCTGGATCGCGCAGGTGCCGCCCTGCGAGAACCCGCCGATCATCCACGCAGCGGCTCCCGTCTGCACGCGCAGGTGGCTCGTGATCCAGGCGGGGACGTCGTGCTCGAGGTACGTGCTGCTGTTGCCGAGCGGACCGTCGATGCACATCGGGTTGCCGGACTGCGGCCCGAGCTGGTCCGGGACGACGACGATCGGTGCGAGTCCGCGGTTCAGAGATGCGATCGCGTCCATCGTCTGCGCGATGTGCCCGGCGGTCTCGAGGTCGTCCGGCCCTGCCCCTCGGGACTGGCCCGCCATCAGCACCGCCACGGGCAGCGGTGGCGGGTCGGCGACCAGTGCCGCCGGCGGGAGCCAGAGGAGTGCGTCCCGCGCGACGAAGTGCGAGGTGGTGCCGGGGACCGCGACGCGGAGCAGGCGCCCCTGCTGCGGCAGGTCAGCGGGTGGCTCCCAGGTCGTCGCGAGGTCGACGCTCGACGGCTCGTCCGCCTCGGGTCGCTCCGCCGCGGGGATGCCGAGCGGGCTGGTCCCCGCGGTCGGGGTGCTCCTCGGGGCGGTCCGGGACGCGCTCGGCGCCGGAGCAGCCACGGCGGACCCGTCCGGTCGCGACGAACGCACGGCGACCAGGGTGAGCGCCACCGAGACGGCCGCGACCACCAGGACGACGACGACCCACGTCACGACACCGGAACGACGGACCTGCTGCACGTGTCGGAGCGTAGGGAGCGTCTCCGGGAGCAGACGGTGGTGCGGGCCCTCGGCACTGAGGGAACCACCAGCCCGTCCTCAGCCGGGCGTCGCGGTCAACCGCCGATCGCCCGGCGAACCGGCCCTGTCGTGTCGCCGATCCGCAGCTCCGACCGGAAGGCCGCCGGCTGCGGCTCGGCCCCCTCGAGCATCGCGAGCGCGGCACGAGCGGCGGCCCGACCCTTCTGCTCGAACGGCTGCACCAGGGTCGTGAGCTGCCGGATCGGCGACCGGTGGAGCAGGCTGTCGTCCACGGTGATGCCGTCGAACCCGATGACGCTCACGTCCTCGGGCACCCGGAGTCCGGCGTCGAGCGCTGCCGAGACGACCCCGACGGCGAGCAGGTCGCTCTGCGCCACGACGGCTGTGGGCGTGGGCGCCCCCTCGGCGAACAGCGTCTGCCCGGCGACCCGGCCGTCCTCGACCGAACTCCCCGCGGCCTCGATCGCGGGTGCGTCCGGGTAGACCTCACGGACACCGCGGAGCCGCTCGAGCGTCGTGTGGGCGACGCCCGACGCCTCGCGGACAGCGTCGACCGGACCGCAGCGCCGCTCGGCGTCGAGCGGCAGGGTCACGATCGTCACGGCGGTGTGGCCGAGGTCGGCGAGGTACGACGCAGCCCGGTGCGAGGCATCGCGGTTGTCGAGCTGGACGGGCACGGCGCCCTCGATGTCGTCCGCCTCGATGGCCACGACGGGGATCTGCCGGCGTCGGAGCACGGCGACCGCGGGGTCGATCCGGACGTTGCACCCGACCAGGACCACGGCGTCCATCGGTGCGTCCACGATCGGTCCGGCGCCCTGCTCGTCGTCGAGTGGGCTGCGTACGAGGAGCAGGGAGGCGCCCGCCTCGCCGGCGACCTCGGCGATGCCGTCGAGCGTCAGGACGTTCACCGGGTCGCGGAAGGCGTCCCTCAGGCGCTCGTCCATCACCACGCCGATGACCCCGGAGCGGCCGCGGCGGAGCGAACGCGCCCGCGGGTCCGGACCCCCGTAGCCGAGCTCGGCGGCGGCGGCCAGCACGCGGGCCTTCGCGTCGTCGGACACCGGGCCGGCACCGCTGAAGGCGAGGGAGGCGGTCGAGGGCGCGACCCCTGCCGCCCGTGCGACCGCTGCGAGGGTCGGCCTCGGCCCACGGCGCGCCGGACCGTCGGCGTGGTCGCGGGGGTTCGTCGCCCCGGACGCGCCGGGTGCTGTTGCCGGGTGGTCCATCGCCCGTTAGCGTAGTCACACGATCCGGTCGAATCGATTCGACCGGACAGCCCGAAGCAGGGACGCCCGACCGGCGACCGCCACGACCAGCACGAGACCGGAAAGCTCCGCATGACGACGACGTCCACCCGATCCGCCCCGACGACCCGCACCTGGATCATCGCGGTCTTCGTGGCCTTCACGCTGTCCGGCCTCGCCATCGCCACCTGGCTCGGACGCATCCCCAGTGTGCGCGACTCGCTCGGCGCCACCACGTTCGAGATGGGCCTGCTCGTGCTCGGCATGGCCGTCGGCTCGATCGGCGGCCTGACCTTCGCCGGACACATCGTCGCGAAGGTCGGTGCACGGCGTGGTGTCCAGGTGGCCTCGGTCTGCCTGGCGGTCGGTCTCGTCTTCGCCGGGTTCGCCGTCACCTACGGCTGGGGCTTCGCGGCGATCTGGGTCGGTCTCATCGCGTTCGGGTTCGGCAACGGCCTGGTCGACGTGTCGATGAACGTCTCCGGCGCCGCCGCCGAGAAGGCCGGCGGCCGCACGATCATGCCCCTGTTCCACGCCGCGTTCAGCGTGGGGACGCTCGCCGGCGCGGGTCTCGGTGCCCTGACCGAGGCGCTCGAGGTCCCGGTCGTCCTGCACTTCGCGGTGCTCGGCGTCGTGGTGTGCCTCGTCATGCTCGCCGCGGCATCGCGCTTCGGTGACGAGCACCGGTACGAGGAGCACGAGTCCACCGCGACCAGCCCGACGCCGGTGCAGCTCACGCGCTGGCAGGTGTGGGCGCAGCCGTCGACACTCCTCATCGGCGTGATCGTGCTCGGCATGGCGCTGGCCGAGGGCTCGGCGAACGACTGGCTGCCCCTCGCGATGATCGACGGTCACGGGCTCGACAACGCCGCCGGCTCCGCCGTGCTCACGGTGTTCCTCGCCGCGATGACCGCCGGTCGGATCGCCGGCAGCCCGCTCATCGACCGGTTCGGCCGCGTGCCCGTGCTCCGCGTGAGCGCCGCCGTCGCCGTGGTCGGCCTCGGGCTGCTCATCTTCGTGGACGTCATCCCGATCGCGATCGTCGGCGTGGTGCTCTGGGGGCTCGGCGCGAGCCTCGGCTTCCCGATGGGCATGTCCGCCGCAGCCGACGACCCCCGCTCGGCAGCGCTCAAGGTCAGCGCGGTCGCGACGATCGGCTACGTGGCGTTCCTCGCCGGCCCGCCGCTGATCGGGTTCCTCGGCGAGCACATCGGCCTGCTCGGTGCCCTGCTCGTGGTGTTCGTGTTCATCATCGCCGCGGGCCTGGCGTCGGGCGCGGCGCGGGAGACCGGCGCAGCCGCGGAGACGCTGCGGAGGCGGCGCGCGGAGAGGACCGGCCACGCTCCGGGACGCGACGCAGCCGACGGGGGCGAGCCGCGCCTCCCGGCCGAGCCGACGGACGACACGATGGCGGACCCGGCCGCGTCCGGTGGGACGCGCACCGACCGTTAGGATCGCCGGGTGCGTCTCGTCATCGCCCGCTGCTCCGTCGACTACGCCGGACGCCTGTCGGCCCACCTGCCGCTCGCGACCCGCCTGCTCATGCTCAAGGCGGACGGCTCGTTGCTCGTCCACTCGGACGGCGGCTCCTACAAGCCGCTGAACTGGATGAGCCCGCCGTGCTCGATCGAGATGACCGAGCCCGACGAGGAACAGGCGAGCGCCGGCATCACCCAGGTGTGGACGGTGACGCAGAAGAAGACGCAGGACAAGCTCATCGTCAGCCTGTACGAGGTGATCGCGGACGAGGTCCACGACCTCGGCGTCGACCCGGGCCTGGTGAAGGACGGCGTCGAGGCGCACCTGCAGCAGCTCCTGGCCGAGCAGATCGAGCTCCTGGGCGACGGGCACACCCTCATCCGCCGCGAGTACATGACGGCGATCGGTCCGGTGGACATCCTGGCGCGGGACGACGCCGGCGCCAGCGTCGCCGTCGAGATGAAGCGCAACGCGAACATCGACGCGGTCGAGCAGCTCACCCGGTACCTCGAACTGATGAACCGCGACCCGCACCTGCGGCCGGTGCAGGGCGTGCTCGCCGCACAGACGGTCGCTCCGCAGGCCCGGACGCTGGCAGAGGACCGCGGCATCCGTGTCCTCGTGCTCGACTACGACGCGATGCGCGGCATCGAGGGCGGGCACACCCGCCTGTTCTGAGCGGTCGCGGCGCGCGGCTCGGCGGCTCGGCGGCTCGGCGGCTCGGCGGCTCGGCGGCTCGGCACCAGGTTCCGGACACCACACCGGGCAACGACGCGGTGCTGTGTCCGGAACCAGGTTCCCGGCGTCGCGACGCCGACCGGCCTGGAGGCTCGCCCGCCCCCGCCGTGCGCCCTCCGGCCCGCCCCGTGGCCGGTCCCACCGCCCCGACTAGGCTGGTCAGGACATGACGCGCCCCTACACCGCCATCCTGTTCGACCTCGACGGGACCATCAGCGACTCCGCTCCGGGGATCCTCGAGAGCATGACGCACACCTTCCGCGCGGTCGGCGTGCCCGTGCCGGACCACGCAACGCTGATGTCGTTCGTCGGCCCGCCGATCATGGACACGTTCAGGACCGCCATGGGGATGGACGACGCCGGCGCCGAGCGCACCCTCGCCGTCTACCGCGAGCACTACCTGTCGCACGGGGCCCTCGACTCGGCGATGTTCCCCGGGATCGACGTCGTGCTGCGCACCCTGCACGAGGCCGGACTGCCGATGTCCACCGCGACGAGCAAGCCCGAGACCCCGGCCACGGTGATCCTCGACCACTACGGCCTGACCGGGTACTTCGACTTCGTCACCGGCGCGAGCGACGACGAGGTCCGCAGCGCCAAGGCCGACGTCGTCGCCGAGGCCCTGCGCCGCCTCGGGACCGCCGGCCACGACGTGAGCCGCCCGGTGCTCGTCGGCGACCGGCTGCACGACGTCGAGGGCGCCCGCGTCCACGGCGTGCCGGTCGTCTTCGCCGAGTGGGGCTACGGCTCCCCCGCCGAGGCCGAGGGCACCGTCGCCAGCGCCGCCACCCCGCTCGACCTGCTGCCGATCCTGCTGCCGGACGCCGCGTGAGCGAGGAGCGGTGACCGCCGTCGCCCGACGCGGGCTCCGCGGGGCGGCCTGGCTGCTGCCGGCGGCGATCGTCATCATCGCGCTCAACCTGCGCGGGCCGATCGTGGCACCCGCGCCGGTGATCGGTGACCTGCGCGTCGACCTCGGGCTGACCGCGACGATCGCCGGGCTCCTGACGACGATCCCGGTGCTCTGCTTCTCGCTCGCGACGCCGTTCGCGAGCTGGGTGATCGCGAAGGCCGACCCGGAGCGTGCGGTGTCCCTGGCGCTCGTGATCGTGCTCGCGGGCACCGTCGTCCGCTCGATCCCCTCGACCGCGGGGCTGCTCGTCGGCACCGCGGTGATCGGCATCGGCATCACGATCGGCAACGTGGTGATCCCGGTGGTCATCCGGCGGGACACCTCGCCCGAGCGCGTCGGCCTGGTGACCGGCGTGTACACGTCGGCGCTCAACGTCGGGTCGATGATCACCTCGCTCGGCACCGCACCGATCGCCGCCGTGTGGGGGTGGCCCGTCGCGATCGCCGTGTGGGCGGTGTTCGCGGTCGTCGCCGGACTCGCCTGGACGTACGCCGTCGGGGCCCGGGCAGCGTGGCTCCGGCCGGTGCGGTCCGAGCCCGTGGTGGCGACCGGGCCGGTCGAGCTCCTCACCGAGACCGGGTCGCTCCGGACGGTCCCGGCGCCGGCGGAGCCCGTCCGACCCGCGCGTCGGCTCATCACCTGGGGGCTCACGCTGGCGTTCGGTGGCCAGGCGTTCTCGTACTACGCCCTGACCGCCTGGATCCCGACGCTGCTGCACGACGAGATCGGCTTCTCGGCGGAGTCGTCGGGTGCGAGCTCGTCGGTGTTCCAGATCCTGGCGGTCGTCGGTGCGCTCGGTGTCCCGGCGCTCGCGACCCGCTGGCGACCGCGCGCGATCATCGCCCTGGTCGCGTTCCTCTGGCTCGCGATGCCGCTCGGGCTGCTGTTCGCGCCGCAGCTCTGGCTGCTCTGGTCGGTGCTCGGCGGGGCGGCACAGGGCGGCGGCATCACGGTGGTCTTCATCATCGTCGTGCGGATCGTCACGAGCGACGACGACGCCCGCCGGATGTCCGCGTTCGTGCAGGGCGGCGGGTACCTGATCGGCTCCGCCGGGCCCCTCGTCGCCGGGTCCCTGCACGGCGCGACGGGTGACTGGACGGCACCGCTGCTCGTCGTGCTCGTCGCGGTGCTCACGCTCGGTGTGGCGGGGACGCTCGCGGCGCGCCGCGTGGGCTGACGCAGCGCAGCACCCGACGCCGGGCGGACCGGCGGGGCTGGGACGAGCCGTGCCTCCCGGCCGCGTCACCGTCGGTCAGAACGCCGGACGCGCCTCGTAGACGGACATGAGCATCGCCGCCGTCAGGCGGGCGGCGCGAGCCGGCTGCGACGACCGCTGGACGGCCGACTCGACGCGTGCCCCCTCGACCAGCAGGGCGAGCCCCTGTGCGACGTGCGCGGGCATCCCACCGCGTTCGCAGACGAGCGTGAGGTGCCGCTCGACGTCCTGGAAGTGCTCGCGCGCGAGGGCCGCGACGTCGGGGTCCTGTCGCCCGAGCTCAGCGTGCCCGTTGATGAACGCGCAGCCGCGCCAGCCCTCGTCCTCGAAGCACTCCTCGAGGTACCCGAAGACGCCGAGCACCTCGTCACGGGGGTCGTCGGAGGCTGCGCTGATCCGGTCCAGTGCACGACGCCAGGAACCGTGCCACCGCTGCAACACCGCGACGACCAGTGCGTGCTTGGTCGGGTACGCCGCCGTCAGCTCCTCGAGGCGCAGGTCCGCACGGTCCGCGACCTGCTGCAGGGTGACCGGGATGACGCCGTGCTCGGTGAAGAGCGCGTCGGCAGCGCCGGTCGCAGCGCGCTGCGTCGTGGTCTCGCGGGTGCTGGGGGTGAGGGTGAGGATCGTCATTCCGGTTCCGGTGTCGGGGCCACCGGTCGGGGTCGTGACCGGCTCTGCAGTGTCGCTGCGCGGGTCAGGCAGTGACGAAGAAGTCGGCGTACGAGGGTTCGGTCGCCCTGGCGGTGGTCGTGTACCGGGCATCGAGTCGGTCGGCCACGATCCGATCGATGTCCGTGGGGGCGCTCATGCCACGGCGGTGCCACTCGGTCGGGTCGCCGCGGAGCTGGTCGAGGAGTGCAGCGCTCATGCCGAGAGCGACAGGACGACCGCGGCGGAGGCGGCGACGGTGACCGACAGGATGCCCGTGCTGACGGCGGCGACCTGCAGCGTGTGCTGCCGTCGGGCCTCGACGACCTCGCTGAAGGGGCTGCGCTGGGAGGGACGGCGACGACGGAGCGCGACGACGTCGTGGGCGGTGCTCGGGGCGACGCGGAGGTCGCCGGCGGTGATCGTGGTCAAGGTGTCGTCCTCCTCTGCTCGGTACCGATCGGTGGTGCCGGGCGGTGGTCCGACGGTACGAGCAGGCCGGTCCGTGCCGCCAGCGGTCGCCGCACCTCCGTCGATTACCGGACGTCCGGGGCCGCGACCTGTCGCTGGACGACCGTCGGACCGGCACCGGTTGCCCCCGTCGCGGGTCAGAACGGGCCGCACGGGATGCGCGAACTCGGTCAGGTCCTGACGTGTTCTGGACATCGCTGGTCCACGTGCAACTCCTCCTGCACACTGCTGTCGATCACATGAGCGACCAGCAACCGTCCCGCATCCAGGAAGCGACGCAGAGCACCGACCTCGACGAGGCTCGCGACTTCCTGGCCTCGGCGTACGCGGGACAGCAGTGGACTGCCGACCAGACCCGGCAGCCCTTCTCGTTCCGCTACACGGCGGTCGGTGACCAGGCGATGACCCTCAGGACGATCCGGTTCGACGGGCACCTCGAGGGCGTGATGACGCCGTCGGAGGACTTCGTCGTGCAGTGGACCAACCGGGGGACGGCCACGATCGGCTCCGGGGAGGACCGGATCGTCATGGAGACGGGCCGACCGCAGCTCTGGCCGCAGCAGGGCGCCGCCTTCTCGTACGACGACTACGACCAGCGGATCGTGCAGGTCAACCGGAGCGCCCTGGAGACCGTCGCCGGGGAGCGCGGGATCGCGCCGGGGAGCCTGCGGCTCGACCACACCGTCCGACCGGACGACCGTGCGCTGCAGGTGTGGCGGAGCAGCGTGCAGCTCATCTCGCACACCGTCATGGACGGTCACGCCTCGCCGCTGCTCCAGGCCGAGATGGGGCGGCTCGGGGCGCTCGCACTGCTCGAGCTCTACCCGGTGGTGTCCGCGTCCCTGGCGCCCGAGCTGCTGCTGCCGAAGAACGGGCACGTGCGCCTGGCCGTCGAGTACGTGCACGAGCACGCGCACCTGCCGATCACGACGAGCGACCTGGCCCAGGTGGCGAACCTCAGCCTGCGGGCGCTGCAGCACGCGTTCCAGCGCATCCTCGGGACGAGCCCGAACGCCTACCTCCGCCGCGTCCGCCTGGACCGGGTCCGTGACGCCCTGTTGCAGGGCGACCCGGCGACGACGAACATCGCCGAGGTCGCCCGACACTGGGGCTTCGCCCACGCCGGACGCTTCGCCGCCGCCTACGCCGAACAGCACGGGGAGTACCCCCGCGAGACCCTCCGCCGCCACTGAACGAACGACCACGCATGATCGAGAACGACACCGCCACGGCCCTCTCCGCGACGCTCACCCGGACCCGCCTCGTGACGAGGACCCGCGAACCCGCGACCGCGAGGAGTGCGATCCAGCACACCTCCACGGTCCGAGGACTCGAGGTCACGGGCAGCAGCGACTTCCTGTTCGAGGAGACCCTGACCGGCACTTCGCTGCTCACGCTCGAGTCGACCAGCTGCACCGGCACCGTCCGGGGCGAGGTGGACGCGTCGTCCGCGATCGTCGTCACGTGGCTGAAGTCCGGCACCGCGGTCGTCGGCGGCCAGCAGCTCCCGATCGGCCGGCCGGTCCTCTACACGCCCGGTCGCCAACATGTGCAGTGGGACCGGTTCCAGAAGGACGTCATGCGGATCGACCGCGAGATCGTCGAGCAGGTGGCGGCTGCCCGCGGCGGGTGGGAGCCCGGCCCGCTCGAGTTCCAGCCGAACCACGTGCCGGAGGGCGCGCCGCTGGCCGCGTGGTGGCTGATGGTCCGTGCCGTGGCCGCCGAGATCCTCGGTGCCACGGGGGAGGTCTCCCTCGACCGCGAGCAGGAGCTCGCCGGGATGGCCGCCGCGGGCCTGCTCACCGCGATCCCGCACTGGCCCGTCGAGCAGCCCGCGGAGCGGACCGCGCACGCCGGGCTCGCCGACGCCGAGACCTACCTGCTGGAGCACGTCGCCGAGCACGTCACGGTCGACGACGTCGCGGCGGCCGCCCGGATGAGCACCAGGGGACTGCAGAGCGCGTTCCAGCGGATCCACGGCACCACCCCGATGAGCTACCTGCGGAACGTCCGGCTCCTGATGGCGCGTCAGCAGCTCGAGACCGGCGAGCCGAGGTCCGTGGCCGACGTCGCGCGGTCGGTGGGCATCACCCACATGGGCCGGTTCTCCGGGGCGTACCGGGAGGAGTTCGGCGAGCTGCCCGCCGAGACACTGCGCGCGGCCCGCCGCTAGCGGGAACCGGCCGGGATCACGCCCGGGGATGCGAGGGCGTCCGCCGTCGGTTCGGGTCCGGGACGGCCGCCCCCGCGCCACGGCGCCGTCGGGTCGACGCTGGGTCAGACGAGACCAGCCCGGGAACAGGGATCCGGGCTCCCGCGGTCAGGGTCCCGCGGGGTGGCCCGACCGACCGTACGCGGGTCCGCCGCGGTGCTCACAGGAGGAGCGCGATCCGGATGGGCGTGACGGACGCGGGGCGCGCCTCCCGGCCGGTCAGCCCGCCTGCAGCACCTCGCGCAGCGACAGCGGACGACGGCCGGTCACCCGCTCGACGTCCGTCGAGACGTGCGCCAGCGCACCCTCGGCGATCGCCGTGTAGGTGCTCACCCACGCGTCCGCCTGCCACGGCTCCGGGTTCCACCGCGCCCGTGACGCGTACGCCTCCGCCACCGTCTCCGGCTGGTAGGTGACCGCACGCCCACGCACCTCGGAGACGGTCGCGGCCGCCTGGGCCAGGGTGATCGCCTCCGGCCCGGTCAGCTCGTACGTCCGGTCGACGTGGTCCGACGGGTGCAACAGCACCTCGGTCGCGACCCGTGCGACGTCCGCCCGCGCCACCGCGGCCATCGCCCCGACGCCCGCCGGTCCGCGGATCACGCCGTCCTCGCCCACCAGGTCCTCGACGAAGTCCAGGTAGAACGAGTCCCGGAGGAACGTGTGCGCCATCGGGGTGTCCTGGATCGCGCGCTCGGTCGCCCAGTGGTCGCGGCCGAGCGTGAAGGTCGCGTCCGGCGCGGCCCCGACGAACGACGTGTAGACGACGTGGCCGACGCCCGCGTCCGCTGCTGCGGCCACGAACGCACGGTGCTGGTCGAGGCGGTCCTGCGCCTCGGCGCCGGACACCATGAGCAGCAGGTCCACGCCCTCGAGCGCGGCGCGGGACGCATCCGGGTCGGCGTACGTGGCGACCGCCACGTCCGTCCCGGGCAGCTCGGGGGCGCGCGCTGCGTCGCGCACGACCATGCGGAACGGTGCACCCGCAGCGGCGAGCGCGCGGGCCACGGCGCCGCCGATGTTGCCGGTGGCTCCGGTGATGGCGATGGTCATGGTCGCTCCTGTCGGTCGGTACTGCTGGGCTGGTCGCCCGGGCGAGGGCTGATCGCTCGGGCGTGGGCTGGTCAGGTCCGGATCGTCCTGGAGGCCCGCCCCACCGTGGCAGCGACCCTCGCCGCGTTCACGCCGTCGACCTCCAGCGCCCAGGTGCGGGCCGCCTCGTGGTCGCGTCCGTGCCGCATGTGCCGGCCCACCAGTCGGTCGACGCGGACCCGGTCGTCCACGACGCACGCCCAGGTCTCGGTGAACAGGTCGACCAGGGCGGACCAGGGCGCGTCGGTGTCGAGCAGGTAGTTGCCCTCGGAGACGACGAGCCGGGTGCTCCTGGGGACGGCGATGCTGCCCGCGATCGGTTCGTCGACACGGCGGTCGAAGTCCGGCGCCCACACCATGTCGTCGTCCCCGACGGCCTCGTCGTCAGCTGCGGCCAGACGACGGACCAGGGCGACGTAGCCGGCTGCGTCGAAGGTGTCGATCGCACCCTTGCGGTCGTGCCGGCCGAGGGCGTCGAGCGCGGCGTTCGCCAGGTGGAAGCCGTCCATCGGGACCTGCACCGCGGTGCCGACCCCGTGCGCCGCGTCGACCGCTGCGACGATGCGTCGGGCCAGCGTCGACTTGCCCGCTCCGGGCGCTCCCGCGATGCCGAGCACCGTGCGACCGGGACGGGCGGCGAGCGCCACGGCCCGCTCGACGGCGTCGTCGACGGACAGCTCGGTCGTGGTCACGGTCCCATCCTGACAGGAGCGGTGGCCCGATGGCCGGGTGGCCCGCTGGCCCACTGGCTCGCTGGTCGGTGCCGTGCTCAGCGTGCTCGAGGACTGATCCGGTCCCACGCGTCGCGCAGCGGCCCGGGAGGCAGCAGCGTGTCGACCTCGGCGACCAGGTCGGTCAGGGCCGCCAGGTGCTCGGGCAGGATCAGGTCCCACGGCGGGGGTGCGACGCGCTCGAGCGACCGGAGCGTGGCGGTGTCGGGATCGGTGCCCCACCGCTCGGCGAGGGCGTGCACGAGGACGTCCTGCTCGAGGTGCAGCGCGCGGTACCGGTCGAGCAGGTGTCGGACACGGTCGGGGTCGGTCGCGCTCGTGAGCAGGTCGCCGAGCAGTGCCCGCTCGTCCCAGAGCCGGGCGGACAGGTCGGTGGCCTCGCCGTTCACGGCCGTCGTGCCCACTCGAGGGCGATCGGCACGAGCATCCCGTGCCGGCGGTGGGGCAGCTCGGCGATCGGGACCCACGCGGCCTCGTCGGTCGAACCGTCGGTCTCGTTGCGGAGCTCGCCGCCGGTGAGCGTCACCCGGAACACGACCTGCACGGCCTTCATCGGTCGTCCGGTGTCGTGCATCCGGCGTTCCTTCGGCACGATGTGGTGCCGGATGCCGAGGAGCGGACCGCACGACGCCTCGTACCCGGTCTCCTCACGGACCTCGCGGACGACGGCCTGCTCGACGGTCTCGTCGAACTCGACGCCACCGCCAGGCAACGTCCACGTGCCGGCCTCGGGGACGCGCAGTCGGGCCAGGAGCACACGGTCGCCCTCGGTGATCACGCCGTAGGCGGCGAGCCGGGTGTCGTAGTCGGTGTACTCCATCCGCTGACCCTGCCAGGACCGGCTGGAGGGCACCCCCAGACGCGCCGCGCACTCCCGTCCGGTGCGGGGTCGGTACGGACGAGTGCGGGTCGGCGCGGGCCGGTGCGGTCCTCCGTACGGCCGACGGACCATCCGGGGCTGGCCGGTCGGACAGGCTCCACCCGTCGGGAGACCACCGCGCGTGCAGGATCGCTCAGGATCAGCCGGGAGAGCACCGGGGAAGCCCCTCCCGGTGCCGATCCGGACACCTCGGCTCGCTACGGTCGCTGGACGATGCCGCTCCTGACCCGTCACCCGTCGGATGCCCGAGAGCGTCCCGACCGCCGGACCCGCCCGTGACCACCCTGCCGCTCCTGTCCGCCCACGTGCTGCTGCCGCTCTACGCCCTGACCCTGCTCGCAGCCGTCCTCGTGCTCGCCGCCGTCCGACGGTCCTGGCGCTGGGCAGCCCTCGCGATCGTCGCGGGTGCGCTGGTCGGGACGTTCCTGTCCTGGTACCTCGGCGACGTCCTCGACGTGCTCGGGGTGCCGCCGACCTGGGTCGACCGGGTCTGGACCGGGGTGGTCTGCGCCCTGCTCGGGGTCGCGGTCGTAGGACTCGTGCGCGGTGGACGGGGGCGCCGGGGCCGACGGCTGACCCGGGTGGTCGCCGCGCTGCTGGTGCCCCTCGCCCTGATGTCCGGCGGGCTCGCGGTGAACCGGGACGCCGGGCTCTTCCCCACGATCGCCGATGCCCTGGGGCAGTCCCACGTCCCGCCCCTGCGCCTCCCGGACGACCCGGACGCGGGATCGGGCCCGATCGACGCCGCGGACTGGCGACCGCCGCACGACATGCCGTCCCACGGCCGGTACGGGTCCGTACGGATCCCCGGGGACGCCTCGCACTTCCACGCCCGACCCGCGATCGTCTGGCTGCCCCCGGCCGCCCTCGTCGCGCACGCCCCTGCGCTCCCCGTGGTCGTGATGCTCTCCGGGCAGGGCCCCGGTGCGGCGCCGGCGAACATCATCGAGGCCGGTCGGATGGCGGCCCGGCTCGACGCGATCGCCCGCCGTGACCACGGGCTCGCACCGATCGTCGTGATGCCGGACCAGCTCGCCCGGGCCTCGAACAACCCGATGTGCGTCGACGGCCCGCTCGGGAACAGCGCCACCTACCTGACGAGCGACGTGCCGGCGTGGGTGCGGACGCACCTGCACGCCGCCACCCGCGCGGAGGACTGGGCGATCGCCGGGTTCTCGCAGGGAGGCACCTGCGCCCTGCAGCTCGGGGCCGGTCGACCGGACCGCTTCGGGTCGTGGATCGACGTCTCCGGGCAGATCGGGCCGATCCTGCAGGACCGCGACGACACCATCTCGAGGGGTTTCCACGGTGATCGCACCGCGTACGAGGCGGCTCAGCCGCTCCGGGTGCTCGCCGAGGGCGCGCCCTACCGCGACTCCGCAGCCTTCGTCGCGGCCGGTGCGGACGACAGCCGGTACGGTCCGGTCGTCCCGGTGGTCGTGGCCGCCGCACGCGCCGCGGGCGTCCGGGTGACCGAGCGGATCGTCGGGGACGGCGGACACGACTGGCACACCGCGGGCGTCGCCCTGGCCGAGGGCGTCGAGTGGTTCATGCAGCGCACCCACCTGACCCGGTGACGAGGACCTGACCGTGCCCTTCACCGTCAGCCACGCGGTCGTCGCCCTGGCCGCGCGCCGGACACCCCTGCCGGTGGCCGCCGTCGCGGTCGGCGCCATGGCACCCGACGCCGTGCTGTTCGCACCGTTCCTGCCGCCCTACGAGGACGCACACTCGTGGTGGGGCATCCCGACCATCGACCTCGCCGTCTCCCTCGTCGTGCTCGCCACGTGGTGGTTCCTGGTGCGTCCGGCCTGGTCGCCGGTCGTCCCCGGACTGCGACGACGGCTTCCCCGCAGCTGGGGCCGTCCGCCGTCGCTCGGCGCGCGGGACGCACTGCCCGTCGTCGTCGGGTGCGTGCTCGGCAGCGTGACGCACGTGGTGTGGGACGGCTTCACGCACGAGCACGGCTTCGTGGTCCTGGCATGGCCGGCGCTCCGCGACGCGACCGTCGGCGGGTACCCGCTGCCCTTCCTGCTGCAGGACGTGTCGAGCGTGCTCGGGCTGCTGGCCCTGCTCGTCGTCGGAGGCGTCTGGTGGCGACGGACCGACGCCCGGGAGGTCGAACCGCTGCGTCCCGCCGAGCGCGTCGTGCCGGTCGTCGCCGTCGGCGTGGTCGTCGTCCTGGCACTGGCCGTGGGTGTGCGGGCACTGCTGGGAGGCGCCGGGGTCGGGGGCACCGTCACCGCGCTGGCGTTCCGGGTGCCTGCGCTCGTCGCGGCCGCGCTGGTCATCGGCGCCGTCGCGCTGCTGGTCGCTCGCGTCAGGCGGTGACGGCGGCCGCTGCCCACCCGACCCGCATCCGCGCGACCGCCCGGTCCCACCCGGAGAGCAGGTCGGCGTCGTCGCGGAGCATCGCCTGCAGCTGGAGCCCCTCGAAGAGCGCGACGAGCTGCTCGGCGGCGTGCCGCGGTGCAGCGCCGCGGGGCTCCCGACCGGCGACGACGTCACGGACGAGGGCGAGGGTCACGTCCTCGAACAGCGTCGTGTACTGCTGCCGGAACCACCCCGACGCCGGGTGACCCGGGGTCGAGGTGGCGCTGAGCAGCGCGATGCGGACCCGGACGATCGCGGGGTGCTGCTGACCGCGGTCGAGCCGTGCCCGGAGGTACGCGACGGCACCCTCCTGCTCGGCCACCCCGCGGAGCGCGTCGCGGCCGGCCTTCGCCCACCGGTCGACGACGGCCACGACGAGCAGCTCCCACGACGGGAACACGCGGTGCACGTCGGCCACCGTGACGTCGGCAGCCCGGGCGACGTCGTCCGGTCCGACCGCGTGGAAGTCACCGTCACGGAAGGCATCGGCGGCACCGGCGACGATGCGGGCGCGGAGGTCGGCGTCGGGCATGTGGTCGATCCTGCCGACCGTGCGGATCGCGCGCGACCTCCCGTCCGGGGGCGAGCGGCGTCGGGAGGGGCGGCGTGCGCTCGACGTCACGGATCGTCACCTCCGGACACAGTCCGACACAACCCTTCCGCAGCCGTCCCCTCGCTGCCACGGTCATCGGCATGGCGTACATCTGCTTGGTGCTCTCCGGAGCGGCACTGCTCATCAACGGGCTCACCCTGCTCGGTCGGGTCCCCGGCCGCGACAGCGGTGTGTTCAACGTCCTGATCGGCGGTGTGCAGCTCGTGCTGTGCACGGCCGTCGCGGTCACGGCCGACGGGTCCCTGCCCGTCCTCCTGTCGATCGCGGGGACGTTCCTGTTCGGCCTCACCTACCTGTACGTGGGGCTCGACGCACTCGCCGGACTCGGCTCGACCGGTCTCGGTTGGTTCTGCGGCCTGGTCGCCGCGATCGCGGTCGTGTTCGCGGTCGCGAACGTCACTGCCGACCCGGTCCTCGCCGTGCTGTGGGCGACCTGGGCCGGACTCTGGACGCTCTTCTTCCTCCTGCTCGCCCTGGGGCGTGACGTCGGCCGGTACACCGCCTGGGCGCTCGTCCTCGCCAGCCAGACCACCACCACCGTGCCGGCGCTCCTCGGTCTCGCGGGACGCTGGCCGGCAGGGCCCGCCTGGACCGCCGGTGCCGCCCTCGTCGCGGTCGTCGTCTTCGTCGGCGCTGCCGTGCTCTCCCGACGCGGCGGGCGACGGGTACGGCCGGCCGCCGCCCAGCCCCCGGTCGTCGCCCCGACGGCTGCCGCCTGACCAGCCAGCACCAGCACCAGCACCAGCACCAGCACACGGAACACCCGACTGCACACCGGAAGGCACGACCCCATGACCGACACGACCACCACCCGGCCCGACACCCGAGCCGCCGACGCCTCCGTCGACTACGAGACCCTGGCCGCACGCTTCCGGCCGATCTTCGACC
>CAJYIG010000326.1 GCA_913774725.1 uncultured Curtobacterium sp.
CGCGAGACCGGCTCGGAGTTCGTCTTCACCGCCGACGTCGTGATCAACGCCTCCGGCCCCTGGACCGACCTGACGAACCAGGCGTTCGGCGGCGAGACGAAGTTCATGGGCGGCACGAAGGGCTCCCACATCGTCGTGCACAACGACGAACTGCTCGAGGCGACGAAGGGCCGCGAGCTGTTCTTCGAGAACAACGACGGCCGCATCGTGCTCATCTACCCGCTCAAGGGCCGGGTGCTCATCGGCACGACCGACATCGACGCCGACCCGTCGCAGCCGGTGACCACGACCGAGGAGGAGATCGACTACTTCTTCGGCCTGGTGAAGCACGTCTTCCCGCAGATCGAGGTCACCCGCGACCACATCGTCTACAGCTACTCGGGCATCCGCCCGCTCCCCCGCCACGAGGACACCGCCCCCGGCTTCGTGTCCCGCGACTACCGGATCGTCGACACCCCGATCGCCGGGCTGCCCGGCACCACGGTGCTGAGCCTGGTCGGCGGCAAGTGGACGACCTTCCGCGCCCTGGCCGCGCACCTGTCGAGCGACGTCACCACGAAGCTCGGCGTCACCCGGAAGGTCGACACGACGGGCATGCCGATCGGCGGCGGCAAGGACTTCCCGACCACCGACGCGCAGCGTGCGCTGTGGATCAAGTCGCACCGGGACGGTCTCGACGAGCAGCTCGTCGACGGCCTGCTCGAGCGCTACGGCACCCGTGCGGCCGAGGTCGTGGACGTCCTGACCGACGGTCCGGTCGATCCGCTCGAGTCCGACCCGTCGCTCACCCGTGCCGAGGTCGCGTACTTCGCCGAGCACGAGCAGGCCGTGCACCTGGTCGACGTCGTGCTCCGTCGCACGAACCTGGCCTTCGTCGGCGGGGTCACCATCGACCTGCTCGACGAGCTGGCGGACGTGCTCGCCGACACCCTGGGCTGGAGCACCGAGGAGCGCGCGGACGAGGTCCAGCGCACGCTCGACGTGCTGCGCGAGTCGCACGGCGTGATCGTGCCGCTGCACACGACGGCGCAGCCCGCGTAGTCCACGCGGCCCCTGACGGACGGGAGGCGCGGCGCCAGCTGGCACCGCGCCTCCCGTCCGTCAGGTGGTTGCGCACCCGTACGCCGCGCACGTCCCGGCACGCCGGCGTCCCGGCGAGCCACCGCTGTCGCGACGAGACGCCGCCGGTTCCGACGGCGTCTCACTCAGGTGGAGGCGTCTCGCGCCGACGCCGGCGTCTCAGGATGCGTCCCGACCGTCAGAACGCGTCGCCGGTCGGGTCCTGCGCCGTCCGGTCGATCAGGTCCTCGCCACCGACGGGCTCGCCCTCCCAGTCGACCAGGCGCCAGCCGTCCTCGAACGACCCCTCGACCTCGACGATCCCGGTGTTCTCGAGGTGCCGCTTCGTGCCGAACTCGTCCGGGGTGTTCTGCGCCGCCGCGCTGGCCCACGTGCGGATCGCCGCGCCGTGGCTGAACGCCGCAGCGACCTCGACGCCCGTGTCGAGGATCTGCCGCACGGCGTCGTCGTAGCGCGCGAAGAACTTCTCGCCGCTCTCGGCCCCGGGCATCCGGCTCGCCCGGTCCCCCGCCGACCAGCCGTGCACGGTCGAGATGTACAGCTGCACCGAGGTCCGGTCGCGCCTGCCCTGCAGGTCCCCGGCCTCGATCTCGCGCAGCCCGGGGAGCACGACGGGTTCCACGCCGAGCGCAGCGGCGAGCGGCGCGGCGGTGACCTGCGTGCGGACCATCGACGAGACGAACAACCGCTCGATCCCGCGGTCGGCCAGGGCGGCGGGCAGGGCATCCGCCTGCTGCTGCCCGAGCTCGGTGAGCCCGGGGCCGGGTACTTCGGCGTCGAGCACGCCGTCCACGTTCGCAGGGGTCTGGCCGTGCCGGATGAGCAGGAGTCGCATGCGCCCCACCCTACGGACGGCCGGTGACCTACCCCTGGCGGGCCTTCCACCGCGGGTCCCGCTTGTTGATGACGTACACGCGGCCGCGACGTCGCACGATCTGCGAGCCGGGGATCTTCTTGAGCGCCTTGAGCGAGTTGCGGACCTTCACGGGTCTCCTTCCTGCACCGCCTCCTTGTTGAGAACGGTTGTCATGTAGGGTACTCGACATGCGCCCTGCAGCAACCACCCTCGTCACCGCCCTGCACGATGCCGACGCCGTCCGCGTCGCGCGCCGGATCAGCAGCGGCCACCGGATGCACGTCCAGGGCGATGCCCTCGCGGCGGCCAGGGGCATCGCCGCGCGACGCGACCAACTCGACCGCGTGTGCGGACCGGACGCCGACCACGACCTCGTCGTCACGCTCGCGCCGGAGGTGGACGTCCGCGCGGTCGGGATGCTCCTCGCGAACGCCGCACGTTCGGAGACCGGCGACGACCGGGTCCTGCGCCACGTGGTCGCCGTGCTCCGGGCGGACGACGTCGCCCACCTGCTCTGGTCGGACGTGGACGATGCCTGCGTGGCCGCAGAGCGCGTGGTGGCCCTCGTCGAGTACGCAACCGTGGTCGCGCTCGACCGACTCGAGCCACTCTCCGGCCGTCGTCGTCGGGCGCTCGTGGCGTTGCTCCACCGCATGGCTCCGCAGGCGGCGATCGTCGCGGCACCCGCCGTCAGGGGGCCGCTCGACCTGCCGGCGTCGAACGGCGGCGCCGCCCGCCTGCTGGCCTCCGGCGCCGGCTGGATGCGCGCACTGTCGAGCGACGCCGGCCGGACCGACACCGGGCGAG
>CAJYIG010000327.1 GCA_913774725.1 uncultured Curtobacterium sp.
CCGCTTCGTCGTCCCAGGGGATCGGGTGACGGCTCAGACCACCCGGAGGCGGACCAGTGAACCGTCCACGACCAGGTCGCGCACCGTGACGGACTGGTCGGCCGTCGCGAACCGGAGCGCGCCTCCCGGCTGGTCGAACCAGGGCTGCACGAAGGTGACCGTCACCAGGAACGGGCGGTCGACGACGTAGCGGTGCACCTCGGGCGCCGCCGCCACGCGGGGCGGCAGCGAACGCTGGGGGAGCGGCGTGTCGAGCGGGTGCAGCAGGTAGCCGTCGGGGCCGCCCACGCGGTCCACCGGGACGCCGGCCGGGACCTGGATCGTGAGCCCCTGCGGGCCGGCCTGGTGGACCTGCTGCGCGAGCTGCGGGTAGCTCGACGCCGCGCGGTCGCGGAGCCCGTCGAGCTCGTGGCGCGGGACGTCCCGCGGCGCGGGGAAGGCGCGGTTCAGGAAGCGGCGGAGCATCTCGACCGCGTCCTCCTCGCCCCGGGCGGTGGCGAGGCGGCGTGCGGTGCCGTAGTCGACGACCTCGAGCGCGAAGTCGCCGTGCGTCTCGGTCGGGACCACACGGAGTGCGCCCTCCACCGGCGGCTCGGACAGCGTCTCGCCCGGCAGCTGCACGTACCGGATCGTGTAGCCGAGCTGGTCGAGGATGGGGCGGGTCTCCGCGAACGTCATGCGCGCGAGCCTACCGGCCGCATGCATGCCGTTCGCCGAGACACCGCCGAGCCGTGACCGCGCTCGGGCCGGACCGGTCGGCTCACGCGCCGCCGCGCATGATCGCCTGCTTGACCTCGGAGATCGCCTTCGTCACCTGGATGCCACGGGGGCAGGCGTCGGTGCAGTTGAAGGTCGTGCGGCAGCGCCACACGCCCTCCTTGTCGTTGAGGATGTCGAGGCGCACGTTCGACGCGTCGTCGCGGGAGTCGAAGATGAAGCGGTGCGCGTTGACGATCGCCGCCGGGCCGAAGTACTGACCGTCGGTCCAGAACACCGGGCACGACGAGGTGCAGGCGGCGCAGAGGATGCACTTGGTGGTGTCGTCGAAGCGGGCGCGGTCTGCGACCGACTGGACGCGCTCCTTGCCCTTCTCCGGCTTGCTCGACGCCTGCAGGAACGGCTGCACCTCGCGGTAGGACTGGAAGAACGGCTCCATGTCCACGACGAGGTCCTTCTCGAGCGGCAGGCCCTTGATCGCCTCGACGTAGATCGGCTTCGACACGTCGAGGTCCTTGATCAGGGTCTTGCAGGCGAGACGGTTGCGGCCGTTGATGCGCATCGCGTCCGAGCCACAGACGCCGTGTGCGCAGGACCGGCGGAACGTCAGCGAACCGTCCTGCTCCCACTTGATCTGGTGCAGGGCGTCGAGGATGCGGTCGGTCGGGAGCATCATCACGTCGAAGTCCTGCCAGCGCGGCTCGTCGTCGACGTCCGGGTCGAACCGGCGGACGATGATCGTGACCGGGAACGAGCCGGGAGGTGCGCTCTGCACGGTGTCGGTGCGCGGGCTGTCGGAGACCAGGGTGTCGGTCATCAGTACTTCCTCTCCATCGGCTCGTACCGCGTCACGACGACGGGCTTCCAGTCGAGCGTGATGTGGTCGTCGGCGAGTGACGAGTGCGGGTCGCCCGTCAGGTACGCCATGGTGTGCTGCATGTAGTTCTCGTCGTCGCGCTTCGGGTAGTCGTCGCGCATGTGCCCGCCCCGGCTCTCCTTGCGGTTCCGGGCGGAGAAGACGACCACCTCGGCCAGGTCGAGCAGGAAGCCGAGCTCGACGGCCTCGAGCAGGTCGGTGTTGAAGCGCTTGCCCTTGTCCTGCACGGCGATGTTCAGGTACCGCTCGCGGAGCTGGTGGATGGTCTCGGTCATCTTCGCGAGCGACTCGTCGGTGCGGAACACCTGCGCGTTCTTGTCCATCTCCTCCTGCAGTTCCTTGCGGAGGACGGCGATGCGCTCGGTGCCGGTCGACGCGCGGAGCTGGTCGAGCATGCCGCGGACGCCGGCGGACGGGTCCTCGGGCAGGGGGAGGAACTCGGCGGTCTGCACCCACTCGGCGGCGTTGTTGCCGGAGCGCTTGCCGAAGACGTTGATGTCGAGCAGCGAGTTCGTGCCGAGGCGGTTCGAGCCGTGCACCGAGACGCAGGCGCACTCGCCGGCGGCGTACAGGCCGGGCACGACGGTCGTGTTGTCGTACAGGACCTCGGCCTTGGTGTTCGTCGGGATGCCGCCCATCGCGTAGTGCGCCGTGGGCATCACGGGCACCGGCTCGACGACCGGGTCGACACCGAGGTAGGTGCGAGCGAACTCGGTGATGTCCGGGAGCTTCGTCTCGAGGACCTCGGCACCGAGGTGCGTGCAGTCGAGGAGCACGTAGTCCTTGTTCGGGCCGGCGCCGCGACCCTCGGCGACCTCCTGCACCATGCAGCGGGCGACGATGTCGCGCGGCGCGAGGTCCTTGATGGTCGGTGCGTACCGCTCCATGAAGCGCTCGCCCGAGGCGTTGCGGAGGATCGCGCCCTCACCGCGGGCCCCCTCGGTGAGCAGGATGCCGAGGCCGGCGAGACCGGTCGGGTGGAACTGGAAGAACTCCATGTCCTCGAGCGGCAGGCGCTTCCGCCACACGATGCCGACGCCGTCGCCGGTCAGGGTGTGGGCGTTCGACGTGGTCTTGAACATCTTGCCGAAGCCGCCGGTCGCGAAGATCACGGCCTTGGCGTGGAACACGTGCAGCTCACCGGTCGCGAGCTCGTAGGCGACGACGCCGGCGGGCTGCTTGCGGGTGACGCCGTCCTCGCCCGTGACGTCGACCATGACGAGGTCGAGCGCGTAGA
>CAJYIG010000328.1 GCA_913774725.1 uncultured Curtobacterium sp.
GGTCGAACAGCTGGAGCGACCCGATGATCGACCTCGTCTACATCATCTGGGGGCAGTACATCGCCTCCACCGCCGGCACCTCGACGATGGCGACCTACATGGTCGCGAACGGCCGACTGTCCGGCAACTACGGGTACGGCAACGCCGTCGCCGTGGTCATCTTCCTCATCTCGCTGGTCGTCGCCCTCGTCTACCAGCGGTTCGTCCTGCGCCGCGACACCGCCGGCGCACTCACCGAGAAGGGCGACCGATGACCGCCACCGCCTCCATCGTCGCGCCGAACCGGCGCCGGTCCCGTGACCGCGGGCCGGTCCGCAAGGAACGCAACCTCGGCACGTACTTCATCGCGCTGGTCTTCATCGCGGTCTGCGTCGCGCCGGTCGCGTACATCATCCTGGGCGGCTTCCGCACGAACTCGCAGATCACCGCGAGCCCGGCGGGCCTGCCGAACCCGTGGCAGATCGGCAACTACGTCTCGGTCCTGACGAGCGGTGTCTTCTGGCAGCAGCTCGGCAACTCCGTGATCGCGGGCGTGACCACCACCGTCGGTGTCGTCGTGCTCGGACTCATGGTGAGCTTCGTGCTCGCCCGCTACCGGTTCCGCGGCCAGGGCGCGCTCTACTCCCTGTTCGCCGCCGGTCTGATGTTCCCGATCACGGTGGCCATCACGCCGCTGTACCTGCTCGTCAAGGACCTCGGACTCACGAACAGCCTGGCCGGTGTGATCCTGCCGCAGATCGCGTTCGCCCTGCCGACGACCGTCATCATCCTCGTGCCGTTCCTCCGGGCCATCCCCGACGAGCTCGAGGAGGCCGCGGCGATCGACGGCGCGAGCCGGCTCGGCTTCTTCTTCCGCATGGTCGTGCCGCTGTCGCTGCCCGGTGTCGTCACCGTCGGCATCCTCGCGTTCATCGGCAGCTGGAACAGCTACATCCTCCCGCTCTTCATCCTCAACGACGCGTCGGCCTACACCCTGCCGCTCGGCGTGCAGGCGTTCTCGTCGCAGTACTCCGTGGACACCGCGCGGGTGCTCGCGTTCACCTCGCTGTCGATGATCCCCGCCCTCGTGTTCTTCGCGATCTTCCAGAAGCGCATCGTGGGCGGCCTGACCGGGGCGGTGAAGGGGTGACCACGCTCGACCACGCCGTCACCACCGACGGCCAGGAGGCGCGTGGCGCGTCCGCAGCACCGGTCCCGTCCGCCGCCCGTGACGGACGCCAGGCGGGTGGCGGCGCCGCCACGGGCCTCCCGGCCGACCCGGGGCACGTCACCGAGGGGACCGCACCGGACCGCGTCACCGCGCTGCTGGCTGCGATGACCCTCGAGGAGAAGACCGCGCAGCTGGTCGGCTACTGGCTCGACCAGAACGGCGTCGTCGCCCCGATGCAGGGCGAGATGGTCGCGGCCCAGCAGGGGACGACGCTCGCCGACGTCACGCGGCACGGCCTCGGCCAGTACACCCGCGTCTACGGCACGCGACCCGTCGAGCCCGACGAGCGTGCCGCCTGGCTGTGGACGGAGCAGCGCCGGCTGAAGCGCGAGACGCGGCTCGGCATCCCGGCGCTCGTGCACGAGGAGTGCCTCACCGGCCTCGCGGCGTGGAAGGCGGCGACGTTCCCGACGCCGCTGGCGTGGGGTGCGTCGTTCGACCCCGAGCTCGTCGAGCAGGTCGGTGCGGTCATCGGACGCTCGATGCGGGAGCTCGGCGTGCACCAGGGCCTCGCGCCCGTGCTCGACGTCGTCCGTGACCCCCGCTGGGGCCGGGTCGACGAGTGCATCGGCGAGGACCCGTACCTGGTGGGCACGGTCGGCACCGCCTACGTGCGCGGCGTGCAGAGCGCCGGCGTCGACGCGACGCTCAAGCACTTCCTCGGCTACTCGGCCTCGCGGGCCGGACGCAACCACGCGCCGGTGCACGCCGGGCCGCGCGAGGTCGCCGACGTCTTCCTGCCGCCGTTCGAGATGGCGCTCGTCGACGGCGGTGCCCGGAGCGTCATGAACTCGTACGCCGAGATCGACGGCGTGCCCGTCGCGGCGGACCCGGCGCTGCTGACCGACCTGCTGCGCGACCGCCTCGGGTTCGACGGCACCGTCGTGGCGGACTACTTCTCCGTCGCGTTCCTCGAGGTGATGCACGGCGTCGCCCGCGACCGAGGTGAGGCGGCGGCGACCGCGCTCGCGGCCGGCGTCGACGTCGAGCTGCCGACCGGCGACGCGTACCTGTCGCCGCTCGTCGAGCGGGTCCGCAGCGGGCTGGTCGACGAGGCCCTCGTGGACCGCGCCGTGCTCCGGGTGCTCCGACAGAAGGAGCGGCTCGGCCTGCTCGACCCGGACGTCTTCGAGGACGAGCCACCGACGGGCATCGACCTCGACTCGCCGGAGCACCGGGCGCTCGCGAAGCGGCTGGCGGCCGAGTCCCTGGTGCTGCTGTCGAACGACGGCGTGCTGCCGCTCGGCGGCGGCGCTGCTGCTGGCGGCTCTGCTGCTCGCGACGGTGCCGCTGCTGGCGCCGTCGGCGAGGGCAGCGCCGCTGCCGTCGTCCCCCGGACCCCGGGCGCCGTCCTGCAGGGCCCGGTCGCGGTGATCGGCCCGAACGCCCACCGCGCCGAGGCCCTGCAGGGCTGCTACTCGTTCGCGAACCACGTGCTCGCCACCCACCCGGGCCTGGACCTCGGCTTCGCCATCCCGACCGTGCTCGAGGCGCTGCAGGAGTCGCTCGGCCCCGACGCCGTCCGGTACGCCCGCGGCGCCGAGGTCGAGGGCGACGACCGCTCGGGCTTCGCCGAGGCCGTCGATGCCGCGCAGGGGTCGGCCGTCGCGGTCGTCGTGGTCGGCGACCAGGCCGGTCTGTTCGGCCGTGGCACCGTCGGCGAGGGCAACGACTCCGAGTCCCTCGACCTGCCGGGCGTACAGCGCGAGCTCGTCGAGGCCGTCGTCGCCACCGGCACCCCGACCGTCGTGGTGCTGCTCACCGGTCGTCCGTACGCGATCGGCTGGGCGCTCGACGGCGACGGCCCGAAGCCCGCGGCCGTCGTGCAGGCGTTCTTCCCGGGTGAGGAGGGCGGTACCGCGATCGCGGACCTGCTCACCGGTGCCGCCGCACCATCTGGTCGCCTGCCGGTCTCGCTGCCGCGGGCCGCCGGGGCGCAGCCGTACTCGTACCTGCACCCGCGCCTCGGTGGTCCGTCCGACGTCACGGCGACGGACTCCACCCCGGTCCGACCGTTCGGCTTCGGCCTGACGTGGACGTCCTTCGCGTACGAGGGGCTGTCCGTGGACGGGACCGCGACCACCGACGGGGCGCTGACGGCGTCGGTCACCGTCCGGAACACGGGCGACCGTGACGGCGTCGAGGTCGTCCAGCTCTACGGGCACGACCCGCACGCGTCCGTCACCCGACCGGTCGCGCAGCTGCTCGGGTACGCGCGGGTCGCCGTGACGGCGGGGGAGTCCGTCACGGTCCGGTTCGACGTGCCGCTGGCGCGGTTCGCCTTCACCGACCGCGCGATGCGGAAGGTGGTCGAGCCGGGTGACGTCGAGGTGTGGGTCGCGTCCGACGCGGGCGCGTCCCGGCCGGGAGGCCCGCTCGAGACCGGCGGGATCGTCGCGTCCGGCGACGGGCCGGTCCGGCACGAGTTCCCCCGGTCCGCGACGGACCGCGCGGTCGTGCGGGTGACCGGTGCGGTGCACGAGGTCACACTGACCGACCGGCGGGTCGTCAGCTGGACGACGAGCTGAGCGGTCCGGCCGCCCGGCGGATCGTCGCATGGACGACGGGCTGAGCGGTCCGGCCGACCGGCGGGTCGTCGCCGGGACGACGGGCCGAGCGGCGGGCGCCGCCGCGGAGCGACCGGATCAGGGTCCTCCGCGGTGGCACCCGCGAGCCCGCCGACGTCGGGCCGGTACGGTGGAACGAGTCTTCCACGGGGACCGCGTCCCACGGTGTGCCACCACGCACCGCGGCCCCGGTGGACCAGGAGGAGGACGACACCCGTGAGCACCGACGACCAGGCACGCGTGCGCAGCGCGCTCGTGGCGGCGCTCGACGTCGTCGACGCGGCGCCGTCGGAGCGGTTCGAGCGCATCGTCCGGGTCGCGCGCGAGGTCTTCGACGTGCCGCTGTCCTACGTCAACGTGCTCGACGACGACCTGCTGCACACCCTCACCCCGAACGTGCCCGACGAGATCGTCTCCGGGCCGGTGGGGTGGTCCTTCTGCCAGCTGACGGTGCAGCAGGCGGAGCC
>CAJYIG010000329.1 GCA_913774725.1 uncultured Curtobacterium sp.
AAGTCGTCGAGATCGGGAGCGACGGATTCGCCGTCGAGCTGCGGTTCGGTGTCCATGTCGACATCCTGCCACCAGCCCCCTCTGCTCGGAGGAGCACGGGTGACCGCTGGGGAAACCGCGTGTGAACGACCGACCTGTGCAGGAGTGTCAACGACGAGCGCGATCGTGCCCCTCTGACTGGGGAGGAAACGTCACGATATACGGACGGTGACATGGTCGGACTCCGCGGGTATGGTGGGCGGCGTTCAGGCCTCCGGGGGGATTCCACTGCGCGGGGGTGCAGGTACGAAGAGAATGAGGTTGACCATGTCGCGTGTCCTTTCCACCGAGCAGGCGAAGACCGCCATCCGCCAGATCCAGTCGATCGTGAACGGCGGGTTCACGGACCAGATCTCGCAGCTCGACGCCCAGGGGCGCATCCTGTCCGACTCGAACGTGTGGGACGGCCCGCTCGCCTCGACCTTCCGTGGGTCGACCTGGCCCGAGACCAAGGCTGCCCTCGACAAGGCGAAGACCGAGCTCGAGCAGCTCCGCACGCAGCTCGACAAGATCTCGCAGGACATCTTCACCGCGGGTGGCGGCGCGTAAGCACCCATCCCACGCCCGGTCCACCGTCACGGTGGGCCGGGTGTTCGCGGTCGGGGGGCGACCGCACCACAGCTCGGTGCGTGCAACTCGCGCGACCAGCACGATCAGCACCACCAGTACGTCCAGCACCAGCTCCGGGGGGAACGACCATGGCCCAGATCCACGCCAACATGGATCCGATCGAGTTCGACGACGCGACGGCCGATGCGCTGCAGAGCGCGATGAAGTCCGCGGCGGGGGCAATCAACGGCCAGCGCGGTTCCCGTCGTTCGTACGTCTCCACGGGGTCGCAGGAGTTCCGCGGCCGCTTCGCCCAGTTGTTCTCGTCGAACGCCGCCGTTGCCGACTCCGACGCCGACCGCATCGCGGGGGCGCTGGAGAAGGTCGCCGGTTGGGTCGGCCAGATGAAGGAAGCCGCGGCGAAGGAGCGGGACAACCGCAGGCGCGCGCGCGAGTGGCAGGAGCGCGAGGACGGCCGGAACGGCTTCCAGGACTTCGTGAACGACACGGTCCACTACGACCCGATGCCGGACATCAAGAACGAACCGGCACCGAAGTTCAAGCAACCCGACGTACGACCCAAGCCCCGTGAGACGCCGAACCCGGGTTCCGGTGGGGGCGGAGGCGGTGGGACGTCGTCGGCGCGTCCGAGCGACCTCCGCTCCTTCGCGACCGGTTCGGCGTCGCTGGACAGCGCCCTCGAAGGACGACCAGCCGCGTTGCGGGGGAAGCTCACCGACTTCGCCGCCAAGTGCTCGTGGGGCCACATCGACGCTGACAGCGTCGTCACCGCCTTCGAGCAGTGGCTCGACGCGAACGCCCAGGACGCGAAGTGGGCCACCACCATCGCGGATGCCTTCACCGCGGCCGGCGGCGAGGGCAACGTCTCGACGGTCGCGGACTCCGCGCTCGCCGCGGCCCTCGCAGCCGCCGGTGTCTCCGAGACCCGCCAGGACCTGCAGTTCGAGCCGCCGTCGGCGTACGGCGCCCAGCCCACGACGGGCTTCTCGATGGACCCGGTCAACACCACGACCGGCAACTTCCTCGAACCGGAGCTCGACCTCGGGTTCACCGGTGCCTCGGCCTCGCTCGAGGTCACCCGCATGTACAACTCCCTCGACGAGCACGTCGGCATCTTCGGCCCGGGGTGGTCGTCGATCCTCGAGACGCGTCTGCTCCTCGACGACGAGGGGGCGACGTTCGTCGGCGCCGACGGCCGTCAGATCCGCTTCCCGCGTTCCGGCGAGGGCTGGGACCGCGGTGTCGGCGAGAACCGCTGGCTCGCCGCCGAGGGCGATCTGCTCGTCGTGCGTGACAACGCCGGGGTCCGCATCGACTTCACCCCGTCCGGTCTCTGGACCGGGCAGCGCGGCGGAGTCGGGACGGCGGTCCGGGTCATCCGCGACACCGAGGACCTGGTCGTCCGGCTCGAGCACGAACGCGGCCGGTGGGTCGAGATCGATCACATCGACGGACGCGTTGCGGTCCTCCGGGCGTCCGACGGCCGGCGGGTCGAGTACGGGTACGACGACCGCGGGCGACTCGCCAGCGTGACCGACCCCGTCGGTACCCGCCGCTACGGGTGGAACGACGACGACCTCGTCGTCACCGTGACATCGGCTGCCGGGGTCGTCGAGGTCGACAACACCTACGACGACCAGCGTCGCGTGGTCGAACAGGTCAGTCCGCACGGCCGAGCGGTGCGCTTCGCGTACCTGCCCGGCCGCGTCACGGTCGTGTCCGACCACGACGGCTCGCGTGCCAACTCCTACATCGCCGATGCCAAGGGTCGGCTCGTCGGGGTCATCGACTCCGACGACCGGCGACAGTCGATGAGCTACGACCGGCACGGCAACCTGGTGTCGGCGACCGAGCGCGACGGCTCCGTCACGGTCCACGCGTACGACGAGCGCGGTCGGAGGACCCGCACGGTGACCCCCTCCGGCGGCGACATCACCTACGGGTACGACGACCAGGACCGGGTGACCACCGTCGTCACCGAGGCCGGCGCGGTCGTGTCCTACGAGTACCGCGACGACGACCGTGACCCGTCCGTCATCGTCGATCCGGTCGGCGGTCGCACGGAGCTCACGTGGACAGGTGGGGTCCTCACCCACGTGGTCGACCCGACCGGGGTCGTCCTCGACCTCGAGCACGACGAGTTCGGCGAGCTGGTGGCGACCACGAACGCGGTCGGGGACACGGCCCGGATCGAGCGTGACGCCGCCGGTCGTCCGGTCGCTGCGGTCAGCCCGTCCGGCGCGCGGACCGAGTACCGCTGGGACGTCGCGGGGCTCCTCATCGAGCGCCGCGACGCCGACGGTGCCGTGTGGCGGTACGAGCACACGGCCGGGGGTCGGGTCGCAGCGGTCACCGATCCGCTCGGCGCCCGCACCACGTTCGAGTACGCGGCGAGCGGCGAGCTGGCGACCACCGTCGACCCGCTGGGTCGGCGGGTCACGCGGACGTTCGACGACCAGGGGAACGTCGCCGCGCTCGCCCTGCCGGGTGACGCGGTCTGGACGTTCGCGCACGACGGGTTGTCGCGCCTCCAGGCCGTCACCGACCCGACGGGCGCGACCTGGCGGCACGAGTACGACGCCAACGGCGGCCTCGCCGCCACCGTCGACCCGACCGGCGTGCGGCAGGAGGTCGCGCGGGACGTCGCGACCGGCGTCGCGACCCTGCGCGATGCGTTCTCCGCCACCACGTTCCGGTTCGACGAGTTCGGGCGACCCGTCGAGCAGACGAGCGACGAGACCGGATCCGAGCTGGTGACGTACGACGCAGCCGGACGGCCCGTCGAGCTCGTCGACGGCGAAGGCGGCCTGACGCGCATCGAGCGCGACCTGGGTGGGCGGGTGACCGCGATCGTCAGCCCGTCCGGGGCCCGCTCGACCTACGAGTACGACGCGTGCGGGCGGCCGTCCGCGGCCGCCGACGCCACGGGAGCGCGGACGACGCTGACGTACGACGCGGACTC
>CAJYIG010000330.1 GCA_913774725.1 uncultured Curtobacterium sp.
CCGGCATCGTCGTACACCGCTGCGGAGTCAGGGTTCCAAGCTCGAGCAAGTCCGCGGAGGACACCCTCGGCCAGATCAGCGTCGATCGACAGGCGGTTCGCTTCTCTCAGCGGCCCAGCGATGGTGACCTGGACCCCGTTCGCCGGCATGCGACGGACGATCTTCGCGGACCCGACCCGGAAGCGGATCGAGATGAACCCTGCGCTCCCCTCTCGCGCGAGACCGAGCACGTAGCCGCGCGGTGGGAACTCGAGTCCCTCGGCGTCCCGGAAGACGTGCGCGGACACGATGGGCGTGAGTGACGAAGGGTCGGTGGACACGACGCGGTCGTCTTCCTCGACGAGCGCCCACTGGGCACCCGCTCCGAGCAGTTCGTCGTAGGCAGCGAGCTGGACAGCAATGCGCTCTGCCAGCGCTTCGGGCTTCTCTCCACGCGCATCCCACACGGCTCGAGCCGTCACCTGCGTCGTCCGTGACCAAGTCGGGAAGGGCATGGACCGGCTACTCCGTTCTCATCGGCGTGACGATGACCGTCAGATCATCCCCGTGAATCCTTGCACGAGCACGGTGTCGCGTCCCTCCACACGGATGGCGAGGACCTCGCCGGTGCGGGGGCAGCCACCTCGGTGTCGACGTGCTCGCGGACCTCGGTGTCGACGTGCTCGCGGACCTCGGTGTCAACGTGCTCGCGGACCTCGCTGCCGCCGAACTCGGGGGTGATTCGGTGCGTCGGCGAGGACTGAACGGGACGCCGCTGGTCTGCTGGCGTGACGAGCCGCGATCGAGCCATGTCTCTCGAACTCACGTTCCGCCATGACGGGGCGCTGCTCCTCGAGCTCATGCGGGACTGGTACGACGCCATCGACTCGACGGTCGTGCAGGTCGACGACGAGGACCGGATCCGGGCAGTGCTCCGGTGGTGGATTGCGTCTGCACCGCCGACTTCACGACGACGTTCTCATGTCGGAGCAGAGATCTCGTCGGCGGCTGGCTCGCCAATTTCCCTGCGCCGTTCCAAGGTGATCGGCAACGGGTCGGAGCACCTTCATCTGCCCGTTGCTACGCTCGTCGGGTGATGTTCCAGCAGCTGCGCTCCGATCTCGACGACCGTGGCTTCGGGCCGGAACTGGTCGTCCTCCCCGGAGATCCTCCCACCGGGCCCCCCGTCGAGGGCGAGCTCCGTGTGGTCGAGATCGACGGCGGGTACCAGGTCCACTGCATCGACTACGGACAGGCTCGGATCGTTGCGACCGGGCCTGATGAAACGAGCATCTCCTCGGCGCTCCTGACCTTCCTGGACCGTCCCGTTCCCGGCCCGATGGCCATGGCGCAGCCCGAAGTGGACGCGATCGAGTCCAGGCTCGCTCCGTACTACCCGGAGCTCCGCGGTCAGATCGCGGCCCGCGGTGGAGTCAGTCTCATTCAGCTCCCGCCCGGCATCCTCGTCGACCGCGTCGGCGCCGTGGACGGTTGGCTGCTGAACCAGCTCAACTCGTCGTTCGAGTCGCGCTCCCTGCCGCCCACGGCGCTGCGACAGCCGTCCGGCGTGCACCAGTTCGTGACCGAGGCGACCGTGCTCGTCCAGGCGTCGATCGTGCAGCCGTGGTTCGGGCAGCCCGGCGGTGCAATCCGGTACACGATTGCGGACACCTCGCTGACCGTGCGGGACCTCCTCGTCGAGGGCTCGCTCCGACGCATCACCGTGCCGGTGCGCGCAGCCGCGGGCTGAACTCCGGCTGGCTGCTGGCGGTGCCCGCATCACTCACGGGAGCTGCGAAGCAGCTGACGCCGCGGCGGCGAACGCTGCGCGTGCATCGAGCTGGAGCGCACACGATTCGATCTGGACCAGGGGCACGCGCGACACGATCGAGAACCGCACCGCACCTGCCGACGGGATCACGCCGCCGAATCGAGCTCGGTGTTCTACCCTCAAGGATGCCCAGGTGAGGAGCACGCCGTTGCCGTCGGGCTCCAGCGTGTAGCTCTCCGGCAGTTCGTGCACCTGATCGGGGAGCAAGTGTCTGAGCGGCTAGCCTCTGTCACTCCGTATGGCGGTGCAGGCGTCCTCGACGATCCAGGACGCAGCGTCCGCCGCGAACTCGAACCGGGTGCCGGTCACGTCACCCCACCCTCGATCTCCACCCCACTCCATCACCGACGTGTCCGACACCGTGAACCGCTGCAGTGTCTCGTAGTCGCCGAACTGCACCCTCCGCGGCTCGCAGATGACGAGCTCGTTCCCGGCACGCCGCAGGAGTTCCTCGAGGTACTCCAGGTTCTCGAACGTCCCCGGACCGTCGGTCACCGAAGCGCCCTCTGCGCAGGCGGACCGAGCTTCTCGTTCACGCCCGAGCGGCTCGTGCCAGCAGGTCCTCGATCGGGACGTTCCGTGCCCAGGCAGCCAAACAGAGATTCTTTCGCTCGGCAAGATCGACAACGCTCATCCGGTGCGTTCCGTCGTCTGCCTCCCATGTGACGTTGCGCTTCGCCTCGTCGATGTCGACACCGTCCGGCCAGGTGTACCGGACGTGAGCGGCGTCCCACGGTTCGGGAACGATCTCAGGCCGCGCGAGAACCATGAGGTACCGCTCGGCATCTGCCTCGTGCGAGAAAGTCGCGACGATGCGCGACGAGCCCCGCTGCCGTTCGAACACCGCGAGCGGCTCTGCCTGGATACCGAACTGCGTCTCGCGGCCCCCGAACTGCAGCAAGACATCCGCCCCTCGGAGGATCCCGGGAAGAGTGGTCGGGTCGGGTTGTGGATTCCCGAGCGCCGCACCGACCGCTCTTCCGTGCAGCGTCGTCCTCATCGGATGAACGTCTTTCTCGTCATGAACGCAGGCGTCCCCGACACCGGATCGGCCTGCAGGAGCTGGCGGGCACGCACAGCACTGCCGTCCGGACCGAAGACCTGGACCTGCAAGCCACCGCCGGGTTGCGCGAAGGCGGGATCGATCCGGCTGATCTCGATCGAATAGCCATGCTCCTTGAGGGCGACCGTGTCGAGTTGAAACACCGAGTACGGATCACGGAGGTTCGTCGGAGGAAGTCCCCGTTGTTCGAAGGACGTCCCGGGGAACGCGAAGTAGTTCCCCCAGTCCGAGCCCATGCGGTCGATGGTCGTCGAGTAGTACTGCGCGAACACCGTCGGGTCGTCAAAGTGGAGACGTGTTCCTGCGACGGCCCCGTCGTTGCCGGGGTAGCGGGGCGAGTTGTCGGGCTTGATGTAGCGCTCGACGTACTCGGCCCGGGTGAGCGGCGATCCGTCCGGGTGATGCCCGTAGAACCCATCGGGGCCAGCCGCACTCGTGACGAGCTGCTCGGTGGCCGGGTTGACTGGACGGGGGGCATCTGGCTTCGGGTCGTAGAGCGGATCACCCGGCGCAGCGTATTGCTCGTTGAAGTCTCCGTGGTCGGAACGCGGCTTGCCGTAGTCAGGATCGACGGCGTCGCCACGGTGATCGATGACCTTCACGCCGTCGGGGAGGTCAGCGCCGGGCCGCGTCAGGTCGTCTGCGAGCGCCGTGCCCCCTGGCCCGGCGTGGTTCGCGACTCCGTCGCCGTAGGGCACCTTCCCGAACGACTCGGTCGGGTCGACCTGGTGTCCGCGATCGGGCGTCCCAGCGCCGGTCTCGCCACCGGCATCCGTCCCGTGCCCGCCACCGCCGGACGATCCCCCGGACCCGTCCGTCAGCGCATCGGTGCCGTGGCCGCCGCCACTGCCACCGCTCGACCCTGAGTCGAAACCACCGCCGTGGACTGTGGCACTCTCTCCGTGCCCACCACCGACAAACGCCGGCTCGCGCTCGGGCGCCGGCGCGTTCGCCTCCGCACTGTCCGCGTGGGCGTGCGCGTTCGCATCGACCGACACGTCGGCATTCGCCTCGGGCCGCCGCGGAGGCCCGTCCGCCTTGCTGTCCGCGTCAGCGTGCGTCCCCTGCCGCCACTCCTTCAGATCCGTCCTGAACTCGGCGATCTTCGTCCTGAAGCCGTCGGGCAGGTGCTCGAAGCCCTTCGTCAGCACACCCTCGAGGTCGCCGAGCCTCGGCAGGACCTTGGTCAACCCCTTCGACGCCCAGGCTCCGGCGTCCACGAGGTCCAGGGCCTTGCCCGCCTTGCTGATCGCCGAGGCGACCTCGCCGGTCCGCCCGACGGCACCCACCTTGCTCGCGACGCCGAAGAACGGGACGACGATCGACACGACGTTCCAGCCGCTCTCACCGAGCGCCGTCCCGGGGTCGTCGGCCCACTTGTCCCACGCCAGGGTGCCCTTGAGCAGCCCGCCCCAACCGGCCTTCGCGGCGTCGCCGTTCCACCACTCGTTCGATTCCTTGTCGTACCCGATCAAGGAGCCGAGACTCTTCCAGGTGTCGACGAAGTTGTCGCCGCTCCACTTCCAGTCACGGAAGCCGATCAGTTCACCGATGCCGCCGAGGGTCCCGACGATGACGCCGTCCCAGACGACACCCTTCACCAGGTGCGGCAGGAACCACGTCGTCTTCTCGGCACAGGACTCGTTGCGCGACTCCGCGGTGCCCCACGGCAGTTGCGTGCCCATCGGGAGTTCGTCGTAGCCGTACCCGAGGACGTCGTCGCCCGACCCGGTGATGGCGTGCAGCGCCGGCAGGCCGCTGAGGGCGCGGATGACGTTCGCGCACTTCCGCTCGGCGGCCTGGTACTCGACGACCCGGTTCGCGACGCCGTTGATGATGTCGTTGTTCTCGCCGTTGAGCGTCTCGTCCTGGTCCCAGCTCTCGGTCTGCGTGACCGGGCCGTCCATCGTCTGGACGGTCTGCGGCTGGAAGGCGGCGACGTCACGCTGCAGCTGCTCGGCGCGTGTGACGTAGGCCTTGAGCGCCGCCACGATCGGGGTGGCCTCCTCGACGAACGTGTCGAGCGCCTTCGCAGCCGTGTCGAGGTCGTCGCCGAAGCTCGTGCCCTGTGGCTCGATCGGCGTCATGACGTCGAAGAGCTCCTGGTCGCTGGGCCCCTCGTACGATCCGGAGATCGCGCTCCACGCGGTGACGATGCCCGCGGTGCCGTCCCGGACCGCGGACGCGACCGACCGCAGCGAGGTCGCGCCGGCGGTGATGCCCTCGAGCTGGACGTCGGTGTACGGGATCTCCCCGACCTTGACGACGGCGTTCACCGGTCGAACAGCCCGTCGAACGCGGAGAAGTCCCCGTTCCCCGACGCGACGATCGCGTTCGCCTGGGCCGTCGAAGCCCCCATCTCGTCATCCCCCTCGACGATCGCGCGTGTCGCACCCGCAGCGCCGTACAACGACGCCTGGATCCGGTTCTGGATCCCCGTCAGCATGTCCTGCCGGTGCTCGAAGAACCCGGCGAGCGCTGCACCGATCACCTGTGACTGCGCCGCGGTCGCCGCATCCTGCACGACGGTGGCGACCCCCTGGACGGACCCGTCCTCGGATCCGCCCAGCGCGTCGTTCATCGTCGTGGTCTTCGACGCGACGTCCTGCAGCACGGCCTCGACCCCCGCGGGGTCGACCCGCCAGCCGTCGGCCACGTCAGCCGATGTTGCCGACGGCCGACTTCGCCTTGCTGATCGCCGCCTGCGCCGACTCGTCGTTCGACTGCAGCGAGGAGCGCAGCGTGGCGATGATCTGCTTGACCTCGCCCGCGACGGTGTTCCACCGCTGTTCCTTCGCGTGGTACTCGTCCGAGACGCCGTCGGCCTGGTAGTCGGCCATCGCCGCCTTGACGTCGGAGTCGCGCTGGGCGATGAGTGCCTCGAGCTGCGCCGCGACGGCGTTGAAGTTGTCCTGCGCGTTCTGCGACGCCGCGACGTCGTAGTCGCGACGATCTGCCTGGTTGCCACCGCTCATGGTGTGTCCTCCCTCTCCCCGGAGTTCCGTCAGGCGCGACCGCTGAAGCGGGCCGCGTCGAAGTTCGAGCTGCCCTCGAGCGAGCTCGTGGACTGCGCCATGTCCTGGTCGCCCTCCTGGAACGAGCGGTCCATGCCCGAGATGCCCTGGAGCACGCTGGCGAGCGCCCCGTTCAGCTCGTTGGCGATGGTGTCCGTCTCGGACTTGAAGCGGTCGAACGCGGCACGACCGGCACCGTTGAACCGTCCCTGGAGCGGCTCGGCCGAGTCGGCCAGCTTGCGGACCAGGGTCCCCAGGTCACCGGAAGCGCCGGACGTCTGCTTGGTCAGGTTGGTGAGGACCTGTGCCCCCATTGCGAACTTCATCGCGATTCCTCTCTGTCCTTCCCCCCACCCCTGTACGGGTGACAGCGAACGAGTGCAGCCTAGACCACGGGACGCGACCCGTCACGTCCCCCGTCTGACATGATCGGGGGTGCCGATGGGAGGTGAGGCATGTCGTCGATCGTGGTCGAGACGGTGGTCCCCGTGATGACCTGTGGCCGCTGCGGCGCGCCCACCACGCAGGGTCAGCGGTTCTGCACGGACTGCGGCACCCTGCTCGGTCGGACGGTGACCGCGTCGGAGTACGACGCCCTCCGTGACGTCGTCGTCGCCGGTCCGGGTGCCGTCGCGGCCGCACGACTGGTCGACGTCGTCGTCTGCCTGCTCGGCGGCGCCGCGGGCGCCGCGCTCCTCTTCCTCGCCCACACCGCGGTCCCGACGTCCGACGCAGTCGGCACCTCGGTCGTCGGAGCGCTGCTCGGCGTCGTCGTGACGGCCGTGATCGTGGTGATCCGCGCCTCCAGGACGGGTCGGGGTCCCGGCGGCGTCCTCCTGTCCACCCGCGTCGTCGACGTGGACGACGCGCTGCCCGCCGGGCCGCTCCGCCAGCTGGCCCGCATCGGTCGCGGCGCGCGTCGCGCGCGCCGGTCCGGCCCCTGGGCCGCCGCGACGGGCACGCTGACCGCGGCGCTCCGGCTGGGCCGCGAGCCGCTCTCGCCGGCACTGCCGCCCCTCGGGACGGCGTTCGGTCCGGCAGCGTCCGCGGGCGTGCGTCCGGGCTCCGCACCGGCGCGCGAGCAGCCTGGAGGCCCGGTGCCGGTCGGCCTCGACGCCACGCGACGGTCGGTGGGCGCGTCCACGGCCCTCGCCGGCTTCGACGCGGTGCCCGCACCGGCTGCACCGGCCGCTCCGGCCCTCGACGAGTCGATCCCGGCGGACGCCGTCGTGCTCCGCTCCGAACAGGGCGCCGTCCACTGGTTCCACGGGACCTGCGTCGTCGGACGCAACCCCGAGGCAGAACCCGGCGTCGCCACCGTCGCGGTACCCGACCTGTCCCGGACGCTGTCGAAGACCCACGTCGCGCTCGTGCAGGCCGACGGCGCGGTCGTGCTCCGCGACCTCGGTTCGACGAACGGCACCACCGTGGTGCGTCCCGACGGGTCCTTCGAGGTCCTCGTCGCCGGCGTGGACGTCGCGGTGGACGGCGGCTCGACCGTCCGCATCGGCGACCACGCCTTCTCGGTCGTCCGCACCGGAGCGGCGTCGTGAGCCCGTTCGGTGCGACCCGGCGAACGGGCCCGACGGACGACCGCCCGCCGGCGCGGCACCCGCTCCTCGACTCCGTCGGTGACGGCAGCGTGCGCATCGAGAGCCGGGCCGCCGTCGTGCGGCTCGGGCGGGCGCAGGCCGACCTGCTCGGACGCGCCGCGGACGTCGGAGCGCGGCCGATCCTCGTCACCGACGGCCTCTCCGTCGTGACCGAGGCCTTCCGGCAGGCGCTGCTCGACGCGGGCGGCGCGTGGGTCGTCCGCGGTGACGACGGCCTGCGGAACGGGCTCGACGGCCGTCGACTCGACGCGTTCCCGGACGCCGTGCGGACCGGGCCACCGCGGTCGGTCGACGAGGTCGCGGTCAGCTTCCTCCGCCCGGTCGCGCCGACCGCCGACCAGCTCGTGGTCTCGGTGTCGGTGCGACACCGTGCCGCCGCGGAGACCGTGCTCGGCACGACGTCCGAACTGCTCGCGACCGAGCTCGCCGGCGCGGCGCCCACCGGCTGGGGCACGCACGAGCCCGCCGGACGCCCGTGGGACCGTCGCACGCTGACCGAGGCCGCGCGGGACCGCATGCCGGACCCGACCCGGTTCGTCGTCGTGGGATCGGCGGCGGCTCCGGTCGCGTTCACCGTCACCGCGCAGCGCACCGACCAGGGGGTCGAGGAACTCACCACGGGTCTGCTCTCGGTGGGGGCGCCTGGTGACGCGGCCGCCGCCGCCCGGGTCGAGGCCGTGCCGCAGGTGCTCGGACGGCTCGCCGCCACCCAGCTCCCGCTCTTCGCGCTGGTCCTGCGTCGCCCGGGCCGCGCCGACCTCGCGCAGGCGCCGCGCATGCCCTTCCCGCCCGTCCCGGTGGCCGTGCTCCTCGGCGCGCCCGCCGTCCGGCAGCTCGGGCTCGACCCCGCGGTGATGCGCGACCGCTTCGGCGCCGTCGTCGCGGGGAAGCCACGGATCCCGGCGCTCGTGCTGCCGTTCGGTCGTCACCGCGACCGCAGTCCGGTCGAGGAGCTCCGCGACCTGGTCGAGCACGTCGGGCAGGACCGGGTGGCGGACGCGGTGGGGATGGACGAGTCGACGAGGGAACAGGTGCGGCGTGCCACGGAACAGTGACTCGATCCTGCTCGAGAGCGTCTCGACGCACCGCCGACGGCTCCGACAGGCGTTCGTCCTCGGGCGCCTGGCCGACCGGCGGCTCGTGAACGACAACGTCAAGCGCCTCGTCGGCAGCGTCGTGCTCGCGGCGGTCGTCGGGGTGGGCTGCCTCGGGTACTCCTTCGTCACGAACGCGCTCGCCCAGCAGGCCGCGCAGCAACAGCAACAGCAACAGCAACAGCAGCTACAACGGGAGACCAAGTGACCGACTTCACCCGCGTGACGGTCGTCGGTGCCGGTCGCCGCGCCGACGTCGTCGTGGCGTCCGACGAGCCGTTCGCCGGACTCCTCCCCCGGTTCGTCGACATCCTCGACGAACCGATCGCCGACTCCGCGCACCCGGTCGCCCTCGTGCGGGTCACCGGAGAAGAGGTCTCGCTCGCGGACGACGCCGCGACGCAGGAGATCGGCGACGGCGAGGTCCTGCACCTCGTCCGGCGCGCCGACGCCCCGCCGCCGCCCGAGGTCTCCGACGTGACCGATGCCGTCGCCGACACCCTCGGCAGGCGGCACGACGGCTGGGACACGGGCGCGCGCCAGGCCGTCGCCGCCGCGGCGGTCGGCGCGAGCGCTTCCGTCACGGGGTCCCTCGTGGTGGCCGCGTCCGCCGTCGCCCCGGTCCGCGCCGCCCTCGCGGGCGACGACGGGGCGGTGCCTCCCGCGCTGCTGCCGGCCGTGCTGGTCGGCAGCGGGGTCGTGCTCGCCGTCGCCGCGCTCGTCGCCGGTCGCGCCGGTGCCCGGTGGACCGGGATCGCGCTCACGGCGGCGGCGGCGGGACTCGCCCTGCCGATCGGGCTCGCGCTCGGACCCCGCGTCGCCGCCGACGGCCCCGCACCCGCCATGACCGCCGGGGTGGTGCTCGTCTGGGCGTGGATCGCACTCGGCCTCGGGCTCGGTGTCGGCGGGCGGACCCGGACGGTCGGCGTGGCCGCCGTCGTCGGCGTCGTGCTGCCCCTGCTCGGCATGGTGACGTGGGCCACTCCCGCGCCGACCGCCGCCGGGTGGGGCGTGGTGGCGGTGGCCTCGATCGCGGTGTGCGGTCTCCTGCCGTCCGTCGCGATGTCGACCGCGGGCCTCACCGGCCTGGACGACCAGGTCAGCGGTGGTGCGCCCGTCGCGCGCGGACGTGTGCTGACCGCCCTCGACGACGCGTACCGGGCACTCGACTGGACGACCGCGGCGGTCGCGGCCCCGATCGCCCTCGCCGGAGCCGCCCTCGTCGCCGACGACGATCCCTGGGCGATCGGGCTCGGTGCCGCGACGGTCGTGGTCGCGGCACTCCGCACCCGCGCCTTCCCGCTGGCGGTGCAGGGAGTCCTGCTCTGGTCGGCCGTGGTGGTCGCCGCGGTGCTCGGTCTGGTCGGACACGCCGCCACGGCACCGCTCCCGGTACTCGGTGCGACGGCGGGCGTGGGCATCCTCGCGGCGCTGCTGGCCGGGGTGCGTCCGGCAGCGCACGGGCGTGCTCGGCTCCGGTCGCTCGGCAACGTGCTCGAGACCGTCTCGGTGGTCGTGATGCTCCCGCTGCTGCTCGGCACCTTCGGCCTCTTCGCCGCGCTCCTGGAGACGTTCTGACGATGCGGATCCTCGACGACGTGGTCCCCGCGATCGGACGCGCGTTCTTCGGCAGCGTGGTGAGCGGTGCCCGCGAGCTCGACGACGCGCACCGGGCGATCCGGCAGGGCGTCCCGACGAGCCGGCGGATCGCCTTCGCGTCACTCCGGGGCGGGACCGGCTGCTCGACCACGGCCGCCGCGGTCGCCACGGTCCTCGCCAGACGGCGGAGCGGCCGGGTCCTCGGGGTCGACGGTGCCGCCGGTCCCCGGTCGTTCGCCACGCTGGCGGGGGCCGACCACGGCGGTCCGACGGCACGGTCCGACCGCCGCGATGCCGCCCGGACCTCGTGGGACGCCACGGACGGGCTGGCCGAGGCCGCGTCGGGCCTGTACGTGCTCAGGATCGGGGACCCCCGGTTGCCCTCTCGTCAGGCCGCGCCCGACGAGTGGACCGCAGCGGTCGACCCGATCGCCCGCTTCTTCGACGTCGTCGTCGGCGACTGGGGCTCCCGCAGCCCCTTCGTCGACCTCGGCGCCGTCGCCGCGGACGCACACGTCGTCGCCCTCGTCACCGGGGCCGACCGGCCCGGGGTGGAGGAGGGCATCGCCCACGCCGACGCCCTCCGTCGCCACGCGCCCGACACCCGTGTCGTCGTCGTCCCGGTCGACACCGTCGGCGCCGGGCTGCGCGCTGCCCGGGCCGCCGCGGACTGGCCGGACCACGTCGTCCTCCCGGTGCCGCACGACCCGACGACGACCGTGCCCGGGGTCCGCCCGACCGCGTCCCGCACCGCCCTCGTCCACCTGACCGCCGCACTGGTCGACGCCGCCGTCGGCCGACGATCGACGGAGGCCTCCCGGTGAACCGCATCGTGCACCGTCCCGCGCGGGTCTCCACCCCGCTCGTCCGCCCCGAGGCCGAACAGCTCGCACCGCCGCCGCAGCTCCCCGAGGGCCCGAGCGGCGGGATCCCGCTGCAGTCGCTCCTGCCGGTGATCGGCGCGGTGTCGTCGGTCGTGATGATGGTCGTGCTGCGCGGGAACAACCCGGTGCTCATGGTCGTCGCGGCCCTGGTGTTCGTGGTCGCCCTGGTCGGCGGGCTCGGCATGGCCTTCACCCAGCGGGGCAACGCCGTCCGCAACCGCCGGACCCAGCGGGAGCGGTACCTCGACCACCTCGAGGAGCTCCGCGGCGACCTGCGTGCCCGGACGACCGCGATCCGCGAGCGGGCCGAGCACGTCGACCCGTCCCCGGACACGCTCCCCCGGCTGGTCGGCGACCCCGCACGGCTCTGGGAGCGCCGCCGGTCGCACGGGGACTTCCTCCGGGTGCGCGTCGGCTCGGGAGACGTGCGCTGGCTCGACCTCGTCGTGCCGCCGGACCAGAACCCGGTCCAGCCACTCGACCCGCTGATGCTCGCCGAGCTCGAGCAGGTCGCGGAGCACTACGGCACGGTCCACGCCATGCCGATCGCCATCCGGCTCGACGACGCCGGCGACGTCTCGGTCGTCGGTGACCGCGACGCCGTGCTCGCGGTCGCCCGGGCCCTGGTCGCCCAGCTCGCCGCCCTCCACGCTCCCGAGGACCTGCAGCTCGCGGCGGCGTTCCCCGCCGACCGTGCCGCCGACTGGGAGTGGTTCGACCTGCTCCCGCACGTGCGGATGGACCGGACCTTCGACGGCCCGCTCCGGGCACGCCGCGTCGCCGAGGACGTCCCCTCGCTGGCCCGCGCCCTCGCCGCCGAGCTCGGCGAGCGCGCCCGGACCGCGGCGACCTGGCGACGCTCGGGCGACTCCGGGAAGCGGAGCGACCTCGCCCGACTGGTCGTCCTCGCCGACGAGCACGGCGGTGTCGCGGTCCCGCTCGCGCTGCCCGAGGGCGAGACCCGCCCGGAGGACCTCCGCATCACGGTCGTCCACCTGGTGGCGGACCGTCTGCACGAACCGTCCGACGTCCGGGTCCGGGTCACGGCGCGGACCGGGACGACCGACGACCCCGGGGCGCCCCCGAGGACCGCGCTCGAGATCGTCGACGCCCGCGACGTCGAGGAGGGCGAGCCCGCACCCGTGCAGACGGCGGTGTGCGACCCGGTCCCACCGTCGCTCGTCACGGCCGTCGCCAGGGCGCTCGCACCGCTCCGGCTGTCCGCGGACGCCGAGGAGCGCACCGAGTCATCCTCCGCGATCGGCGTCACCGACCTCCTCGGGGTCGACGACGTCACGACGATCGACCCCGACCGGACGTGGCGACCGCGGGCGCCCCGCGACTTCCTCCGCGTGCCGATCGGGGTCGACGACTTCGGCGCTCCCCTGTTGCTCGACCTCAAGGAGTCCGCGCAGCTCGGCATGGGCCCGCACGGCATCTGCATCGGTGCGACCGGGTCCGGCAAGAGCGAGATGCTCCGCACGCTCGTCCTCGGACTCGCGGTCTCGCACCCACCCGAGGACCTCGCGATGATCCTCGTCGACTACAAGGGCGGCGCGGCGTTCGCGCCGTTCGCACGGCTGCCGCACGTCGCCGGGCTCATCGACAACCTCGCGGACGACCCGCAGCTGACCCGACGTGCCCGTGCCTCCATCGCCGGCGAGGTCCGGCGCCGGCAGGAGATGCTCCGCGACGCCGGGGCCGCGCCGTCGATCACGCACTACCGCGAGCTGCGGACGCACCGGCCGGAGCTGCCACCGATGCCCCACCTCGTGCTGGTCATCGACGAGTTCGGGGAGCTGCTGACGGCCGAACCCGAGTTCGTCGACCTGCTGCTCATGATCGGCCGCATCGGACGGTCGATCGGCGTGCACCTGCTGCTCTCCAGCCAGCGCATCGAGGCCGGCAAGCTCCGCGGCCTCGACACCTACCTGTCGTACCGGCTCGGGCTCCGCACCTTCTCGGAGGCGGAGAGCCAGGTCGTCCTCGACACCGGCGACGCGTTCCACCTGCCGGCGGTCCCGGGCTACGGGTACCTCAAGGTCGACACGAGCGTGTACACCCGGTTCCGTTCCGGCTACGTGTCGGGCCCGGTGGAGGACGCCACCCCGGCGGCCGTCGCAGCCGCTGCGAGCACGGACACGGCGCCGGAGCCGTTCGAGCTCCCGGTGAACAACACGCTCGCGACCGAGGACGACGACCCGGGTGAGGCCGAGCTCGCGTCGCCGGACGTCGGACGGAGCGTCGTCGACGAGGCCGTCGAACGGCTCGGCCGCGGCGACCGGGCGACGACGCCGGTCTGGCTCCCGCCGCTCCCGACCCGTCTGGCGCTCGGCGCGGTGCTCGACCCCGACCGGACGCGGGACCCCGCGGGCATCACCGTGCCGATCGGGCTGCTCGACGACCCGGCGCGCCAGCGCCAGCGCCCGTGGTCGCTCGACCTCACCCAGGGCGGCGGGCACGTGGCCGTCATCGGCGCCCCCGGGTCCGGCCGCACGACGTTCCTGCGCACCGTCGCCGCATCGATCGCGCTCACGACGACCCCGCGGCAGGTCAGCGTCTACGGCATGGACCTCGCCGGCGGTGGACTCGGCCGGATCGAGGGCTTCCCGCACGTCGGCGGCGTCGCGACCCGCGCCGACCGGAACCGCCTGCTGCGCCTCGTCGAGGAGCTCCAGGCGATGATCCGGCTGCGCGAACGGGTGTTCCGCGACCACGGCATCGACTCGCTCGCGATGCTGCGCACGCGCCACGCTGCAGGACGGGTGCCGGAGCTCGGCTCAGCGGACGTCGTGCTGCTCGTGGACGGTCTCGGCGTCATGCGCACCGAGTTCGAGGAGCTCGAGGACGCCTTCGGTGACCTGCTCCAGCGCGGCGGCAGCTTCGGCATCCACGTCGTGGTGGCGCTGACCCGGTGGAACGAACTGCGCCTCGCGAACCAGCCGCTCATCGGCCAGCGCTTCGAGCTGCGTCTGAACGACCCGGCCGACTCGACCATCGCCCGTGCGGCCGCGGCGACCCTCAAGTCCGGGGAGCCCGGCCGGGTCCTGACGGGGGAGGAACTGTTCGGCCAGGTCGCGCTGCCCGTCCTCGACGACGTGGACGACGGTGCCGTCGGCGACGAGCTGGCCGCGCTCGCACAGCGGGTGGCGGACAGCTGGGGTGGTCCCGCCGCGGCACCGATCCGACTGCTGCCCGAGTCCTTCGACCCGGCCGAACTGCCGGACGCACTCGCGATGCCCGCCTCCGTGCCGTTCGCACTGCGCCAGGACACGATGGACTTCGTGGTGTTCGACCCCGCCGTCGACCAGCACCTGCTCGTCTTCGGTGACACGGCGAGCGGGAAGACCGCGCTGCTGCGCGGCCTGGCGGCCGGGTTCGTGGAGCGTTCGACACCGGACGAACTCGTCCTCGCCTTCATGGACGTCCGCGGCGGTGCGGCGGCCGGTACGCCCGACGAGTTCCTCGGTGGCCACGCCGCGAACGGCCGCGACGCCCGCGGCCTGGCGGCGGCGATCGCGGCCGAGCTCGAGCAGCGCGCGTCCGGCACCTCGACCGGCCCCCGCCCGCGCATCGTCGTGCTCGTCGACGACTACGACATCGTCGCCTCGGCGGGGACGGACCCGCTCGCTCCGCTCGTGCCGTACCTGCCGGCGGCCCGCGACCTCGGTCTCCACGTGGTCCTCACCCGACCCGTCGCCGGTGCAGGGCGGGCGATGTACGACACCGTGATCCAGTCCGTCCGCGACTCCGGTGCGACCGGTCTGGTGCTGAGCGGTGAACGATCCGAGGGGCAGGTGTTCCCGAAGGTGTACGCCGAGCAGTTCCCGCCCGGACGCGGCCGACTGGTGCGCCGCGGCAGCCCGCCACGCATCGTGCAGGTCGCACACTTCCCGGCCGCGCAGATCCCCGCTCCGGCGCAGGCGGACCCCGCCGGCCAGACGACCGTCCTCGATCCGAAGGGAGCCGTCGATGCCCCGTGAACTGGTGATCCTCTCGCGGACCGCCCCGGAGCTCGCCGTCTTCGTCGGGGCCGGAGCCGACGTCGCCCCCGACCTGCGGGTGCGGACGCTCGACGGCGGCGCGGTGACCGAGATCGTGGACCGCAGTGGCCTGGCGGTCCTCAGCGTCCAGGTCCCCGAACTCGTCGAGAACCCCGCCGAGGTCGCACGACTCGCGCCGTGGTCGTCCCTGTCGGCGCCCGTGTGGTGGACCGACGCCTGGGCGCCGTGGGGCGAGCAGGGTGACGTCGGTGTCGCGATCGCACGGGCCTGGGCCTCGGCCGGCGGAGCCGCGATCCGCGTCGAGGACGGCTCGTGAGCTCCGTCCCCCCGACCTCCGCACCCCTCCCCCCGATGCCGGGCCCGCGTCGGTCGGCGGCGCAGCGTGCCCGGACCGTCCTCGTGGCCGGGGTCGCCGGTGGGACCGGGACGACCACGGTCGCGGCGCTGCTCGCCGATGCGGTCGGTGGTCGGCTCGGCGTCGTGGTGCAGGCGACGGACCACTCGGGCGGCGAGCTCGCCGCCCGCTTGCCGTCGCTCCGACCGGCCACCTCGCGCGTGACGGTGCACGACGCCGGACCCCACGTGGCACCGGCCGCCGCGCTCGCGGCGACGCCGGAGAACTCCCTCGTCGTCGTGGGGCGCGCCACCCCGGACGGTGTCACGGACGTCCAGGGGTCGCTCGCGGCGATCGCGGGCGAACCGGACCCGACGCTGCTCGGCCGCTCGGTGGTGGTGCTCGTCGACCGGGCCCCGAAGCCCGCGACGATCGACCTGGGAGCGCTGCGCGAGACGGGGGTCGCCGGGGTGCTCGTGCTGCGCGCGGACCGCGCGCTCGCCCGACCGGGACGCATCGACACCACCGGACTCGCCCGACCCACCGTCGGGACGGTGTCGGAGCTCCTGTCCGCCCTCCGCTGGTAGCGACCGGTCGCCCCGTCCCCGAGCGCTGACGGGGAGCCGCGCCCCGACCGGAGACCGCTCCCCCGGACGGACGGGAGGCGCGGTGCCAGCC
>CAJYIG010000331.1 GCA_913774725.1 uncultured Curtobacterium sp.
GACAGCACCACCTCGGTCATCGTCCGGAACACCGGCGAGCCGAGCTCGGCCCGCTGCACGTCGGCGACCGGCACCCCCTCGGGACGGTCCGGCGAGGACTGCACCACGATGCCGGCCGGGTCCACCAGGTCGTACGAGTCGCCCGACTGCACGGCGACGACGGGCGTCCGTTCGGTGACGGTCACCACGAGGGTGTGCGGCGGCACCTCCTCGGTCACGTAGCTCTCGATGAGCGGGAACCCGGCGATGTCGCGCTTGACCTCGCCGAAGTCGATGCGCGCGAGCGGCGTGCCCACCTGGTCGGAGAGCGCCTGGCGCAGCGCGGTCGCGTCGACCCGTTCGGTCCCGCGGACCTCGATGGTGCGCAGGGCCATCAGCGGTGAGTAGACGGCGACCAGGATGGATGCCCCGAACACGACCACCACGGCACCCGCGGTGATCCACGCGGCGCGACGGTGTCGCGCACGACGGGTGAACCGTCGGACCTCGGCGCGTTCGAGCAGCCGACGGCGGCGCTTCGCGACGCGGGCCTCGCGGGCGGTCTCGGCGGCTCGGACACCGGCGCCGATCGGGGTGCTGTTCGCGTCCTCGGCGGACGGCCGGGAGGCACGGTGCGCGTCGATCACGTCGGTCACCGTGGCCACGCCGCTCGTGTCGTCCGCACCGGTCGCGTCGCCCGCCGAGGCACCGCCCGTCGTCGGGTCGTCCGCGGTCGCGCCCGCTCCGGAGGGTCGCGCGCTGCCCCCGCTGCCCGCGTGGTCCTCGTCCGGGGTGTACTCGCGCAGGCGCTCGGCGACGCTCGACCAGCCGGCGCCGAGGCGCCGCCCGGCGGCGCCGGCGAGGGCGCTCGCACGTTCGCGCTGGCTCGACGCCTGCGTCGGTGCCGCTCCCGGTGTCCGGACCGCGGAGCGCGTCTCGGGACCCGGTGCGGCGGTGGGGGCGACCGACCCGTCTGCCGGTGACGACGGCACGGACGCGGGGCGGGCCTCCCGGCCGTCGTCCGCTGATCCGTGCCCCGCTGATCCGTGCGCTGCCGGCCCGTGACGGTCGACTCCGTGCCCCGCGCGCCACGAGGTCAGCCGACCGCGACGCTGCCGCGGCGCGCGGGCGTCGTCGGCCGGGGCGTCCGGTTCCTCCGGACGCCCGTCGAAGCCCTCCGGTCGCTTCACCGCGCGCGGTCCCCGTCGCCGTCCTGGCGGAGCGCACCGAGGACCTGCGGGATGATCCGGTACACGTCGCCGCAGCTCAGCGTCATGACGATGTCGCCGTCGCGGGCCACCTCGGCCGCACGGGCAGCGGCGTCATCCCAGTCGGGCAGGAACTCGACCTTGGACTGGTCCGTGAAGCGCTCCTGGACGAGGGCCCCGGTGACGCCGGGCTCCGGGTCCTCGCGGGCGCCGTAGACGTCGAGCACGACCGTGTGGTCGGCGAGCTCCTCGTACACGCGGGCGAAGTCGCCGGCCATGAGCCGGGTGCGCGAGTAGAGGTGCGGCTGGTGGATCGCGATGATGCGGCCGTCGCCGACGACGTTCCGTGCTGCGCGCAGCGCGGCCGCCACCTCGGTGGGGTGGTGTGCGTAGTCGTCGTACACCGAGACCCCGCGCTCGACGCCGTGCAGCTCGAAGCGACGCTCGGTGCCGCCGAACGCCTCGATGCCGCGGATGGCGTCGGCGGGCTCGACGCCCAGCCCGGTGAGCACCGCGAAGGCGCCGACGGCGTTCACCGCGTTGTGCCGACCGGGCACGCGGAGCGTCATGTGGTGGTGCTGACCGTCGGCGCGGAGGTCGACCTCGACGCTCGCCGCCTCGACGATGCGCTCGATGCGGACGTCGGCGTCGGCGGCCTCGCCGAACGTGACGATCTCCGGAGCGTGCTCGCGGGCACGCACACCCTCGGTGACGCGCTGCGCGCCGGCGTCGTCGCTCGACACGACGATCCGCTCGCTCGCCTTCCCGGCGAACTCGACGAACGCGTCGATGAAGGCCTGCTCGCTGCCGTAGTGGTCGAGGTGGTCGGCGTCCACGTTCGTGATGAGTGCGACCGCGACGTCGTAGAGCAGGAAGGACCCGTCGGACTCGTCCGCCTCGACGACGAACAGGTCGCTGCCGCCGGGGGCCGAGCTCGTGCCGAGCGACTGGATGACGCCGCCGTTGACGAAGCTCGGGTCGAGGCCGAGTTCCACCAGGGCGGTGACGATCATGCCCGTCGAGGTGGTCTTGCCGTGTGCGCCGGCGACCGCGACCAGGCGGTGGTCGGCGATGAGCGCGGCGAGGGCCTGGGACCGGTGCAGGACCGGGAGCCCGCGGCGCTGCGCCTCGAGGAGCTCGGGGTTGTCCGGCCACAGGGCGCTCGTGACCACGACGGTGTCCGCGTCGCCGACGTTCGCGGCGTCGTGGCCGACGTGCACCTCGGCGCCGAGGTCGCGCATCGTGCCGGTCGTCGCGGTCTCGCGGGAGTCGCTGCCCGTGACGCGGTGCCCGGCGGCCAGGAACATCCGGGCGATGCCGCTCATGCCGGAGCCGCCGATGCCGACGAAGTGGACCGTGCCGAGGTCGTCCGGGATCGGCTGGGTCAGGTCCGGCTTGATGGTCATCGTTCCTCCGTGGTGCTGGTGCTCGTGCGGTCCGCGCCGGGCCCGCTGGTGCGGTCCGGGCGTGCTCCGCTGCTGCGGTCCGGGCGTGCTCCGCTGCTGCGCTCGGCCGCCTCGCGGACGAGGGCCGTCATCCGGTCCGCGCCGTCGCGGTGCCCGACGCTGCCGGCACGGACGGCCATGTCGGCGATCCGGGCCCGGTCGCGCAGGACCGGCAGCAGCTGGAACGTCACCCACTCGTCCGTGAAGGCCGCGTCGTCGACGAGGACCGCTCCCCCGGCACCGACGACGTCCGCCGCGTTGTGCCGCTGCTCGCCGTTGCCGACCGGGTACGGCACGAGCACGCTCGGCAGTCCGACCGCCGTGAGCTCGCAGACCATGCCGGCACCCGACCGCGACACCACGAAGTCGGACGCGGCGTACGCCAGGTCCATCCGGTCGCAGTACGGCAGCACGTGGTACCCGTCGAGGTCGCTCGGCCCGATGTCGGACTTGCCACCGACGACGTGCAGGACCTGCCAGCCCGCGTCGACGATCGCCGTCGCCGAACGGTTGACCGTCGTGTTGATGCTCCGCGCGCCGGACGAGCCGCCCGTGACGAGCAGGACCGGACGCTCTGGGTCGAGGCCGAACTCGGCGAGGCCCTCGGCCCGCGACGCCCGACGGTCGAGCGACTCGATCTCCCTGCGGAGCGGCATCCCGACCAGACGGCCGTGGCGCAGGTGCGTGTTCGAGAAGGTCAGGCCCACGTGACGGGTCAGCAGGGCGGCGAGCCGGTTCGCGAGTCCGGGCTTCGCGTTCTGCTCGTGCACGACGATCGGGGTGCCGGTCCGCTTCGCGGCGATGTACGCGGGAGCCGCCGCGTAGCCGCCGACGCCGAGGACCACCTCGACGTCGTGCTCGCGGATGAAGCGCTCGGTGCGTCGGACCGCCCCGAGGAAGCCGCCGGGGAACCGGAGGGCACGGGCGTCGAGCTTCCGGGGGAAGGGCAGGCGCGGGATCGTCAGCAGCTCGTAGCCGCGCATCGGGACGAGCCGTGCCTCGAGCCCCTCCGCGGTGCCGAGGACGAGCACCCGGGCGTCGGGGTCCTGCTCGGTCAGCCGGTCGGCGACGGCGAGCAGCGGGTTCACGTGACCGGCGGTGCCCCCGCCGGCGAAGAGGTAGGTGCTCACCGGAGCACTCCGTTCTGTCGTGCGGTGCCACCGCTCGGGGCCGCCGGACGGCCCTTGCCCGGCAGCTCACGGGCGAAGGACAGGACGACGCCGATCGCCAGCAGGGTCATGATGAGGGCCGAGCCACCGGCGGAGATGAGGGGCAACGGTACCCCGAGCACCGGCAGCAGACCCAGCACGACCGCGATGTTCACGAGCGCCTGGCCGATGATCCACGCCATGATCGCACCGGTGACGGTGCGCACGAACGGGTCGTCCGACTGCCGGATCACCTTGATCATGCTGACGGCGAGCACGATGAACAGGGCCAGCACCACGACAGCGCCGATGAGCCCCAGTTCCTCGCCGATGATCGCGAAGATGTAGTCGTTGTCGGCCTCGGGCAGCCACGACCACTTCGCCTTCGAGTTGCCGAGGCCGACGCCGAACACCCCGCCGGAGGCCAGCGCCCACATGCCGTGCACGGGCTGCCAGCACAGGTCCTGGTACTGGTTCGAGTCGGTGCAGCCGGAGAGCCACGCGTTGATGCGGTACTGCCGCGACGCCGACGCCATCGTGACGAACGGCAGCACGACCGCCACCGCCCCGAGGATGACGAGCAGGTGCTTGGCCCGCGCGCCCCCGATGAAGAGCGCGCCGAGCAGCAGGATCAGCATGATCATCGCGGTGCCCTGGTCACCGCCGAGGAGCACCATGCCGAGGGGCAGCACCGTCGCGATGCCGACCGGGACGAACAGTTCCTTCCAGTCCCGGAGCCGGTCGCGCTTCACGTAGATGATCGCGCCGACGGCCAGGGCGATGCCGAGCTTGACGGCCTCGGACGGCTGGGCGCTGAACGAGCCGAGCTTGATCCAGTTCCGGTTGCCCTGGATCTCGATGCCGAGCGGCGTGTAGACCAGCAGCTGCAGGACGAGCGCCGCGGCGAGGATCCGCATTGCCCACTTCCGCCAGAGCCGGG
>CAJYIG010000332.1 GCA_913774725.1 uncultured Curtobacterium sp.
CTGCGGTGCCCGAACGCGAAGAGCTGCCCCGCGCAGGTCCGTGGCCGGGTGGAGCACATCGCGTCGCGCGGCTCGCTCGACATCGAGGGGCTGGGCGAGGTGGCCGCAGCGGCCCTGACCCAGCCGCTGCACCCGGAGCAGCCCCCGCTCGTCACCGAGGCCGGCCTGTTCGACCTCACGATGGAGGACATCGTCCCCATCGAGGTGATCGTGCGGGACGCCGAGACGGGCATGGAGAAGTCCGACGACGACGGCACCCCGAAGCGCGTCACGCCGTTCAGCCGAGCCCGCAAGAAGACCGACCCGCCGTTCGACCCCGACGCGCGCGGCGCCGAGTACACCGGGGAGCCGAGCCGCTACCCGTCGAAGAACGCGTTCGAGATGCTCGCGAACATCGAGGCCGCGAAGACGAAGCCCCTCTGGCGCATCATGGTCGGGCTGAGCATCCGCCACGTCGGGCCGGTCGCCGCCCGGGCGCTCGCGAACCACTTCGGGTCGCTCGACCGGATCCGGAACGCCTCGCGCGAGGAGCTCGCGGCCGTCGACGGCGTGGGCGGGATCATCGCCGACGCACTGCTCGACTGGTTCGCCGTCGACTGGCACCGCGAGATCATCGACCGCTGGACCGCGGCCGGCGTGCAGTTCACCACACCGGACCACCCGGGTCCCGGTGCCGCCGTCGAAGGGGGAGTCCTCAGCGGGGTCACGGTCGTGGCGACCGGCTCGCTCGAGGGCTACACCCGCGAGGGAGCGCAGGAGGCGATCATCGCCGCCGGCGGCAAGGCCGCGTCGAGCGTCAGCAAGAAGACGGACTTCGTCGCAGCGGGGCCCGGTGCGGGCTCGAAGCTCACCAAGGCCGAGCAGCTCGGGGTGCGGATCATCGACGCCGAGCAGTTCCGTCTGCTCGTGACCGAGGGGCCCGGGGCACTGGGAACGGACGAGACGGACGGAGCGGAGTCGTCGGACGCGGACTGAGCGCGCGGGCGAGCAGCACGGCGGGCCGCGGCTCGCCGTGAGCGACGCGCCGCCGACCGCAGGTGAGCAGCCGCAGGACGCACCCAGTTCGAGGGACAAGTTGCAGGACGCATCCCCTCGCGAGCACATTCTCCTTACACTCGAAAGGGCATCAATCGTCGCCTGAGGGGGTCGACGACACGGCCTTCCCGGGGAGACCTGATTGCTGCTCATCGCCGCGGCCCTGCTACTCACCGCCTCGATGCACTCGATGGGAGTGGTCGAGGCCCCCGCCGTGCCCGGTCCGGAACCGCAGGGCGCGCACACGGCCGCGCGGGTCGTCCTGCGCGAGGTCCCGTCGGCTCCGGTCGGCGCCGACGCCGCGAACGTCGATCCGCTGGCAGCGGCGCGGGGCGCAGCGTTCCTCGACGCGCTCGGCACGGCCGGCCCGGACGAGCTGGTGCGCGCCGACTCCGACGAGCGGGTGCTCGCGACCGCCCAGGACCGACCACCGACGGCCGTCTCGGTCGCCCGGTGGTGGGAAGCGCTGGGTGCCGCGGCCCAGGAGCGTCTGGTCGCGTTCGCCCCGGCGGTCGTGGGCAACCTGGACGGAGTGCCGTACGACGTCCGTGACCGAGCCAACCGGAGCACCCTCGACGACGAGCTGACCGACGGCGCGGGTCGGACCACCGCCCGCACCGCGCTGCTCGAGCAGGTCCGGGACGCCCTGCGCCAGGAGCCCGGCGGGGGTCCGCGGCACCTGGTCGTCCTCGACACCCGGGGCAGCGGGCGCGCAGCGATCGCCGTCGGGGACCTGTCGAGCGCCCGGGACGTCACGGTGGTCGTCCCGGGGATGTTCTTCACCGTGACCGGGCAGATGCACGACTTCACGGACACCGCGAGCGACCTGTACGACGAGCAGACCGCGGTGTCGGCGCTCGCCGCGACCCGGACCGGTCGGGTCGCAGCGGACGCCTCGACGGAGGGGACGGCGGTGCTCGCGTGGATGGGCTACCGCACGCCGGACATGTCCAACATCCTGTCGCTCGGACTCGCGCGCACCGGGGCCGACCGGCTCGAACGCGTCGTCGACGGCCTCGACGCCGTCCGCGGTGCCGACCGACCCCGGTTGAACGTCGTCGCGCACTCCTACGGGTCGACGACGGCGCTGATGGCACTGTCGTCCGGGCACATGCAGGCGGACTCCCTCACGGTGCTCGGCTCACCGGGCAGCGACGTGCAGTCCGCCGCGGACCTCGCGGTCCGGGCCGGTCAGGTCTACGTCGGCGACGCGCACAGCGACCCGATCGCCGGCTCGGGGTACTTCGGGACCGACCCGGGGTCCCCAGGGTTCGGGTCGACGCTCCTCGACCTGTCGGCGGACACGGTCGGAACGGACGCGGGCGTGTTCCGCCGACCCGTCGGCCACAACGACTACCTGAAGCCCGGCACCGCCTCGCTGCACGACGTCGCCCTCATCGGCATCGGGCGCGGGGACCTCGTCCGGCACCAGGCGCGACGCGGCCAGGGCGGCGGCGGCGGTGGGCAGTCCCTGCCCGACATGTACCTCCTGCGTCCTCAGGACCTGCACCCCCGCGACTGATCCGGCCGGGGTCCGTCGCCGATGGGTCCGGTACGGGTCGGCCCAGCCGGCTCCGGCACCGCGCGCGTCCCTGTCCTCGTCCTCGTCCTCGTCCTCGTCCCTGTGAGCGTCCCTGTGGACGTTCCTGTGCGCCGCCGCAGCCCCCGACCGTTCCACGGCAGAACGACCCCAGTCCCGCCCCGTACCGTGCCGCCATGCGTGCGATGCGGTGGACCGGTGCCCTCACGACCTTCGTCGCCATGTCCGGGCTCGCGGGTCTGCTGGTGGCGGTCGCGGTGACCCCTGCCGTCGCCGTCGCTGGCGAGGGCGCCTCCGGCGCGGTGTCGTTCTTCGAGGACCTGCCGAGCTACCTCGACATCCAGACCCCGCAGCAGGTGTCGTCGGTCTACGCGACGAAGGACGGGCAGCAGGTCAAGATCGCCTCGTTCTACGCGGAGAACCGCACCGACGTCGCATCGAGCGCGATGGCCGACTCGCTCAAGCGCGCCGCGATCGACACCGAGGACCCCCGCTTCGAGGACGAGGGCGGCATCGACGTCCTCGGGACCGTCCGCGGCGTCGCGGCGACCGTCGTCGGCGGTGACGTGCAGGGCGGTTCGAGCATCACGCAGCAGTACGTGAAGAACGTCCTCGTGCAGCAGTGCGAGCAGCTCACCGGCGCGGACGCGGCCGCCACCAAGGCGAAGGTCGCGGCGTGCTACCAGGACGCCGCGGGGGTGACGCCGCAGCGCAAGCTGCAGGAGATGCGCTACGCGATCGCGGTCGACAAGAAGTACACGAAGGACCAGATCCTCACCGGCTACCTGAACCTCGTCGGGCTCGGCGGCCGCGTCTACGGCGCCGAGGCGGGGGCAGAGTACTACTTCGGCGTGCACGCGAAGGACCTGTCGCTCCCGCAGTCGGCGACCCTCGTCGCGATCCTGAACAACCCCGCCAACCTGCGCATCGACGAGCCGGACGACAAGGACAACGGCGCGGCGAACGGCTACGCCGCGACGAAGACCCGACGGGACTACGTCCTGCAGCGGATGTACGTCCACCACGACATCTCGAAGGCGCAGCTCGACCAGGCGAAGGCCACCCCGATCACCCCGCACGTCACCGACACCGCGAACGGGTGCTCGGCGGCGGCGAGTGCGTACGACGCCGGCTACTTCTGCGACTCCGTCCGCAACCAGGTGCTGCAGGACCCGGCGTTCGGGAAGACCGCGGCGGAGCGCATCGAGACCCTCGACACGAAGGGCCTCGAGATCCACACGTCGCTGGACCTCGACCTGCAGGCCCAGGCGCAGTCCGCGCTGTCGTCCTACGTGCCGTCGACGATGGAGGGGGTGGACCTGGGCGGCACGAACGTCACCGTCGAGCCGGGGACGGGTCGGGTGCTCTCCATGGTGCAGAACACCACGTACACGCAGAGCGACAGCGCCGGTCCCGGAGCGACCGCGATCGACTACAACGCGGACACCGCGTACGGCAACTCCGGGGGGTTCCAGACCGGCTCCACCTACAAGGTGTTCACCCTGGCGGAGTGGCTGGCGTCGGGCCACACACTGTCCGAGTCGGTGCCGACGGGTGAGCACCTGTTCCCGCAGTCCGAGTTCACGAACTCGTGCGAGGCCCTCGGCGGGAAGCCTTGGTCCGTCGCGAACGCCGAGGCCGTCCCGGCGAGCATGAGCGTCCAGGCGGCGACCTCGGAGTCGATCAACACCGCGTTCGGCGCGATGGCGAAGCAGCTCGACCTCTGCAAGATCAAGGACCTCGCGCAGGCGATGGGCATCCACCAGGCGGACGGCTCGGCTCCGGCGTCGAACCCGGCGTCCGTGCTCGGCACCAACCCGCTGTCGCCGATCGACCTGGCCGAGGCCTACGCGGGTTTCGCGAACGGCGGCGTCGTGTGCACGCCGACCGTCATCGACTCGGTGCGCGAGGCCGACGGCACCACGATCACGCCGAGCCCCTCGAGCTGCACCCGGGGCGTCTCCGCCGAGGTCGCGGGAACGGTCGACTACGCGCTGCAGGGCGTCCTGACCGGGAACGGCACCGCGGCCTCGGCGAACCCGGGTGACGCCACCCCGAAGTTCGCCAAGACGGGCACGACCGACGCCGACACGCAGAACTGGCTCGTCACGTCGAGCACGAAGTACACGAACGCGACGTGGATCGGCAACGTCACCGGACTGGTCGGCCTGGCGGACGTCTCGTTCCCGCACGGCACCACCGGGTACAGCGCGAAGTTCGGCGTGGGACGGTCGATGATGTCCTGGCTCGACCAGCGGTACGGCGGGGGAGCACTGCCCGAACCCGACCCGGCGATGATCGGCTCCGCGGCGCGGTCGGCAGACGGTTCGGCGTCGGATGCGGCGACCGCCGGGGACCAGTCTGCGCCGGGGGCGAGCGCCCAGGGGCAGCCGGGCCAGGGACAGCCGGCCCAGGGACAGGCAGCTCCGGGGTCTGCCGGCACGGGCACGACGGCGGGCACGCCCGCCCAGGGCGGCGGCGCCGGGTCCGGGTCGCAACCGGGCACGGGCACCGGCGCAACGTCGACCGGGACGGGTGGTCAGCAGACGGTTCGGCGTCGGATGCGGCGACCGCCGGGGACCAGTCTGCGCCGG
>CAJYIG010000333.1 GCA_913774725.1 uncultured Curtobacterium sp.
CGTCCTCGTCGGTGGCGAGGCCCGGGAGCGCCACGAGCTGGACGCGCGGAGCCACGTTGTCGGCGGCGAGCAGCGCCGCGAGTTCGTCCCGCGACCGCTCGGCAGCCAGCGCGTCACGGAGCGCGGCGACCACCCACGACGGGTGCGACCACCGGGTGGCGAGCAGGGCGTCGCCGCTCCGTCCCTCGGTGATGAGCGCGTCCCACTCGTCGTCGGTCTTCGCGGCGACCTTGCGCAGCACGGCGTTCACGAAGCCGGTCGCCCGTCGGGCCCCGACCTCGCGGGCGAGCTCGACGGTCGCCGAGACCGCTGCGTGCGTCGGTGTGCGCATCCCGAGCAGCTGGTGGACCCCGAGCCGCATCACGTCGAGCACGTCGGACTCGATGTTGTCCACGCGCCGACCGGACGCGACGCCGACGATCGCGTCGTAGCGGCCGAGCATCCGGATCGCCCCGTAGGTGAGCTCGGTGGCGAAGGCGGCGTCGCGGGCGGACAGCCCGGCCCGACGGATCCGGGTCGGCAGGAGCAGGTTCGCGTAGGCGTCGTCGACCTGCACCGCACGCAGGACGTCGAACGCGACCCGCCGTGCGCTGGTCGGACGGGGTCGACGGTCGCCCGGTGCCCGCCGGGGCCTCTGCTGTGCGGGGCTCACGAGAGCACCACGCCCTCGAGCGAGCCGAGACCGCGGGCCCAGGCCGCGCCGTCCATCGCCTTCTTGCCGGCGGGTTGGACCTCCGCGAGCACGAGCGGGACGTCGGCCGTCCCGACCAGCAGTCGACCGTCGACCAGCGCGAGCGCGCCCGGCGCGAGGTGCGGGGCGGAGGAGGCCGTGCCTCCCGGCAGGAGCGCGCTGCGGAGCAGCTTCACGCGGGTCTCGCCGAGGTGGGCGAACGCGCCGGGCTCGGGGGTCACACCGCGGATCCGGGCGTGGACGGTGTCTGCCGGCTCGTCGAACGTGACGTGTGCGTCGTCGGCGGTGGGCTTCGGGGCGAGCGACACCGTCCCGGACTGCTCGGTCGCGACCGCGGTGCCGTCGGCCAGGGCGTCGACGACCCGGAGGACGGTGTCGGCTCCGGTCTCGGCCATCGCGGCGAGGACGTCCCCGCTCGTGGCGTCCGGGTCGATCGCGAACGTATCGGACGCGTACACGGGGCCGGCGTCGAGCGCCTCGACGAGCTGGAAGACGGTCGCGGCGGTGCTGGTGTCGCCGGCCATCACGGCACGCTGCACGGGCGCAGCTCCGCGGTACGCCGGCAGGTCGGAGAAGTGCAGGTTGACCCAGCCGAGACGCAGAGCGTCCAGGGCGGGACGGCGGAGGAGCGCACCGTACGCGACGATGACGCCGAGGTCGGCCTGCAGCTCGACGAGCTGCGCGGTCACGGTGTCGTCCACACGGGTCGCCTCGATGACGGGCAGCCCGAGTTCCGCCGCGACCTCCGCGACCGGCGTCGGCGTGAGGATGCGCTTCCGGCCCTGCGGCGTCGGGGGTCGGGTGAGGACGGCCGCGATCTCGTGGTCGGAGGCGGCGAGACGTCGGAGGGTGGGGACGGCCGCAGCAGGGCTGCCGGCGACGACGAGACGCATGGGGTCCATCGTCCCACGGCAGACGGGGTCCGACGCGCGCGGGACGCCGTCGACCGAGAACGGACTGCGAGTCGGCTGGGTATCGTCCGGACCATGAGTGACGTCACCACCTCCACCAACCGCTACGCCGGCTCGTCGATCCAGAAGGTCGCGCTCGTCGTCGGCATCGTGTTCCTGCTCGTCGGGATCGCCGGGTTCGTGCCGGGGCTGACCTCCGGCGACCTGGGCGGTGCCGGACACCACTCGATGGCGATGCTGCTCGGGATCTTCCAGGTGTCGGTCCTGCACAACATCGTGCACCTGCTCTTCGGCGTCGTGGGGCTGCTCGCGGCGAACCGTGCGACGGGCTCGCGGATGTACCTCGTGATCGGCGGCGTCGTCTACTTCGTGCTCTGGGTCTACGGCCTGTTCACGGCGGGCACGATGTCCGGCGCGAACTTCGTCCCGCTGAACTGGGCGGACAACTGGCTGCACCTCGTGCTCGCGATCGGGATGGTCGCGCTCGGCGTCGTCTTCCCGCGGGAGCGTCGTCGCCCCATCGGCGCCTGATCCCTCCGCACCACGCAACGTCGGCGGTTCCTCGCAGCGGTACAGCCCTGAGATGAGCCGCCGCCGTTGCATTTCGGGGGCCGGGTCGGGTCAGACCTCGGTGAACGGCTCGGCGTCGTCGAGGCGGACGCGCAGGGTCGGAGCCGCACGTCGGCGGTTGCCACCGGGGAGCACCCGCCGGGTCGACGAGCGTCGGATGACCTCGGCCTTGAGCGTCGCCGCGACCTCCGCCCCGTGCGCGTAGGGGAACCGCACGATCGCACGGACCGTCCCCGGCGCCGGGTCCTCCGGCACCGGCACCGGTCCGAGGACCGCTCCGACGACCGCGTCGCCGAGGGCCTCGACCGCCGCGGTCACCGCCTCGTCGGTCCCGGTGAGGGTCGCCACCCGCACCGCCGGCGGGAAGTGCAGGGCCCGTCGGTCGACGAGCTCGTCGTGCGCCGGCCCGTCGAGCCGCCAGAGCGCCATCGCGGTGGCGAGCTTCCCGCCGATGCCGACGAGGTACACCTCGGCCCCGGGCGCGCCCTTCGCCGCGGCGTTCGTCCAGAACCGGAGCACGTCCTCCTGCACCCGGAGC
>CAJYIG010000334.1 GCA_913774725.1 uncultured Curtobacterium sp.
CTCACCCCCGCGGTGCTCGAGACCGCCTTCGGTCTGCACGCCCGCGTGGTGCCGGACCCGGTGACGGGCGCGCCGATGATCGTGCCCGAGGCCGACGAGCACGACGCCTCGCCCGCCTGAGCGCCACGGGACGCTGATCACGGGTCGGTGTCACATGCTGGCGGCCCTCACAGAGTTAGGTTAGGCTCTCCTAACGTGAAGATCCCCCGCCGCGGCTCCCTGCGCGCCGCCCTCGTGACCTCCGTGGCCGTCTCGGCCCTCCTGCTCGCCGGTTGTTCCGGAGCGAACGGCTCCGACGACACCGCCCGATCCGGGGACACCGCCGGCAACGCCTCGACCGCCTCCGGCCCCTGGTCGTACAAGGACGCGACCGGCGCGACCGTGCGGACCGACAGCACGCCGAAGCGCGTCGTCGTCCTCAACGACATCGCGATCTCGTTCATCGAGTACGGTCTGCGCCCGGTCGGCACCTTCGGGCAGCTCACCATGGCGAAGGACGCCCGCTTCGACGACCTCGACAAGGACGGCATCACCCAGCTCGGCCAGGCGTACGGGGACATCGACCTCGAGCAGCTCGCTGCGCTCAAGCCGGACCTCGTCGTCACGTCGGTGTACCCGACGGACGAGAAGGGCACCCTCGACGAGACCCAGCCCGGCTACGGCTTCAAGGACAAGGAGCAGCAGGAGCAGGTCGAGGCCATCGCTCCGGTCGTCCAGGTCGAGTGGGGCGGCAAGGGCGAGGACGTGATCGAGAAGATCGCCGGCCTGGCCGAGTCGCTGGGCGCACCCGAGTCGAAGATCGAGGCAGCCGAGGACCGCTTCGACGAGGCCGAGGACACCCTCGAGCAGGCCGCGAAGCAGAGCGACGTCTCGGTCGTCTCGATGTACGCGGACGGCGATGGCGCCTACGTGACCCGCCCGTCCGACGAGCCGACCCTGCAGATGTACTCGTCGTTCGGTGTCGATTTCGTGAACCCTGCGCCGAAGGGCTTCTACTGGGGCATCTACTCGTGGGAGAACGCCGGACAGATCAAGGGTGACGTGATCCTGCTCTCGCAGCAGGGCTACCAGGTCGCGGACCTCGAGAAGCAGCCGACGTTCGCCGACGACGCGGCGCTCAAGGCGGGCCAGGTCCACAGCTGGACCTTCCCCGCGCTCGACTACGCGTCGCAGGCGGACTACATGACGAAGCTCGCGGGCTGGCTCGAGGACAGCAAGAAGGTCTCGTAGCCGCGATCGAGACGGACTGGAGGCGCGGTGCCGGCTGGCACCGCGCCTCCAGTCCGTCTCGGCTCGGTCAGCCGACGGGCAGCGCCGCGTTCACCGCCGTCTGCGCCTGCCGCCACACGTCCGCACGTGACCCGGCGTAGGTGCCGCCCTGCCCGCTCCCGACGTGCCGCAGGTTCGTCTTCCCGCCGTCGGTGTTGCCCTGCCAGTACGCCGTCACCGCACGCGAGGTCCCGCCGACGAGCCAGATCTGGTCCGCCGAGTCCGTCGTCCCGGTCTTGCCGAACAGCGTCGCCCCGTCGCGCGTCTGCCCGCCGGTCGCCGTGCCTCCGCGGAACGCGCCCTGCATCACCGCGAAGGCCTGCGCCGCGACCGCGGGCGACACCGCCTGTGTGCAGGAGCGCGGCTGCCCACCGAGCACCGTGCCGTCCGGGCCCGTGACCTGGTCGACGACGACCGGCGCGCAGTACACGCCGCCGTTCGCGATCCCGGCGTAGGCGGCCGCCATCGTCAGCGGCGCGATGCTCGTCGTCCCGAGGATCGCCGCCGGGTTCGCGGGGAGCTCGCCGCCGGTCGCCGGGTGCACACCCAGTCGCGCGGCGGTGTCACGGATGTCGCAGAGGTCGAGCCGGGATGCCATGTCCGCGTACGCCGCGTTCACCGACTGCGCCGTCGCCGCGCGGACGGAGTACGGCCCGGTCTGCCCCGGCGAGTCGTTCTTCGGGTCGTACGGGGTGTCGAGCGTGATCCGCTGCCCGCACTGCGTCCACGTGCTCCGGGCCTTCCGCGTGCCGTCCACGACGGTGTCGGGGCTCCGTCCGGACTCGAGCCACTGCAGCAGCGTGAACATCTTGTAGGTCGACCCGACCTGGAAGCCCTTCGAGCCGCCGTTCGACTCGTCGGTGGCGTAGTTGAGCGAGGTCGCCGTCGCCGGGGCGTCCGCGGAACGGTCGAAGTCCTTGTTCTGCGCCATGGTCAGCACGCGGCCGGTGCCCGCCTCGACGGTGTCGAGCGTCGCACCGAGGGCCAGGCGGCTCTCGGTCGCGGGGTCGTGCCGGGCGAGCAGGTCCTTCTGCTGCGTGTTGAGGTCGAGGTCGAGCGTGGTCTGCACCCGGTACCCGCCCGTGCGCCAGGCGGCGGCGCGGGCGTCGGGGTCGGCGCCGAGCTGCGGCAGGTCCTGCGCCACCTGTTCGGCGTACGCGCAGAAGAACTCGGCGCCGCGCACCGCCGACTCGCACCCCTGCTGCGGTGCCGTGAGGCGGACGTAGTCAGCCGGACGCGACGCGAGTGCCGTCGCGAGGTCGGCGTCGCTCAGGTGCCCCTGGTCGTGCATCGAGCGCAGGATGACGTCCCGCCGGGCCTGGTTGTCGGCGTGGTGCTCGGGTGTCGACAGGTCGCGGCGCTCCGGCCACTGCACGATGGCGACGAGCGACGCGGCCTCGGCCGGGGTCAGGTCGGCGGCGTCCTTGCCGTAGTACCGCTGCGAGGCGGCCTGCACGCCGTAGGTCTGGTCGCCGAAGTAGGCGATGTTCAGGTAGGCGGCGAGGATCTCGTCCTTCGAGTACTCCTTCGCGAGCCCGATCGCCAGCTTCACCTCGGCGAGCTTCCGCTGCGGGGTCTTCGCGATCGCGTCGCGGTACCCGGCCTCGCGCTCCTCGGCGGTGGGGAGCTCGCTCGCCTGCTGGATCTTGATGTTCCGCACGAGCTGCATCGTGATCGTCGACCCACCGGACCCGCCCTGCCCGCCGGAGGCGACGACGCTCGCGACCGACCGCACCAGGCTCGTCGGGTCGACGCCGCCGGTCTCGCGGAAGCGCTTGTCCTCGCCGTCGATCGCGGCGTGCTCGAGGGTGTCGCTGATCTGGTCGAGCGACAGCTCCTGCCGGTTCTGGTCCCACACGTCGACCAGGTGCACGGGCTGGCCGCCCTGGTACGCCCAGATCTCGTTGCGCTCGGGCAGGTCACCGATCTCGATGTACTCCGGCATCGAGTCGAACAGGTCGATCGCCGAGGTCGTCCCCACCCCGGCCACCGCGAGCACCGGCGTCACGCCGACCCCGACCAGCAGCCCCGCCAGCACGCTGCCGCCGACGAAGCCCAGGGCTGCCCCGGTCGCACGTCGCATCGTCATGTCTCCCCCTCGTGGTCCCGCCCCCGTCGTCCGGAGGCGTCGCGTGACCCTCCCAGCGCTGGTCGGGCGTCCACCCGGCGTTCCCCGGGGAGAACCGGCGCGACCGCTGGGAAAGGACCGAGTCGGTACGGATCGTTACCGGAGGGGCACCCACCGTCACCGTCCCGTGACCCCACCGTGACCCGGTCGTGACCGCCGGGTCGCGCGGACGACTCACCGCGACGATGCGCCGACCGACTGCACCGCCATCCGCGTCGCCGCGGCCACGAGCGCGTCCGAGGGCTCGGCGTCCGCACCGGCACCGTCCCGTGTGGTGAACACCACGAGCACGATCGGGTCCCGCCCCGGAGGCTGCACCACGGCGATGTCGTTCCGCACCCCGTAGGAGGCCGTCCCGGTCTTGTCCGCCACCGACCAGCCGTCCGGCACACCGGCGCGGATCGTGCCGTCGCCGGTGGTGGTCCCCGCCATCGCGGACCGGAGCAGCGCCCGGTCGTCGGGGTCGAGTGCGTCGCCGAGCAGGACCGCACGCAGGTCGGCCGCCGACTGCGCCGGGGTCGTCGTGTCACGCGGATCACCGGGGACCGCCGTGTTCAGGTCGGGCTCGACGCGGTCCACGCGGGTCACGTCGTCCCCGATCGCGCGCAGCCACCGGGACACCCCGCCGACGCCGCCGAGCCGCTCCACGAGCAGGTTCGCGGCGGTGTTGTCGCTCTGCCGGAGGGCCGCGTCCACCAGCGCGCGGACGGTCATGCCCTCGTCGACGTGCTGGCTCGTCACCGGGGCGTAGGAGAGCAGGTCGCTCCGGTCGTAGTGCACGACGACGTCCAGGTCGTCGCTGCTCGACCGGGCGAGGACCGCCGCCGCGATGAACGCCTTGTTCGTCGACGCGAACGCGAACCGCTCGTCGGCGCGGTACCCGGTGCTGCTGCCGTCCGCCGTGTCGATCGCGACGACGCCGACCCGCGCGCCGTACTGCTCCTCGAGCGCCGCGAACGCGCGGGACGTGGCAGCGTCCGCCGTCGGCCGCGGCGTCGGTGGCGGTGTCGGGGCCGCGGTCGTGCTCGCCGTCGGGTCGCCGCTCGCGCCGGGACCGGCACCGCTGCCGCTGCAGCCGGTGAGCGTCAGCGCGGCGACCGCCGCGATCGTGGCCAGGGTCGTCCTCGTCGTCCGCACGCGGACGAGCATGCCGGGTCCGCCCGCGTCCCACCTGGGCGACGCAGGTCCGGCCGGACGGGAGGCGCGGGTCGGCGCCGCCGCGCGCCTCCAGGCCGTCGGGTCCGGACGGGAGGCGCGGGTCGGTGCCGCCACGTGCCTCCAGGCCGTCACGTCCGGACGGGAGGGGCAGCGCACCGCCGCCACGCGCCTCCCGTCCCCGCGTCGACCCGTCGGGACCGGCGGTGCGTCAGGACCGCGACAGGCGGGTGACGGTCGCGTGCGCGCCCTCGTCGAGCAGCCCGTCGAGCGCGTCGCGGTACGCCGCGACGAACCGCTCGTCGTCGACCAGGTCGCCGAACACCTGCCGGTCCCGCAGGAACGCGAGCCGGTCCTCGCGCTGCTGCTGGGCCGCGGCGGTGAGCCGGTCGGCGAGGCGGTCGACGACCTGGATCGGCTGCCCGTCCTCGTCAGTGCCCTCGGCGTACCGCGCCCACGAGGCGACGATGCCGGCCGACAGGGTGACCGGACCGCCCGACGCCAGGTTCGCGCGGACGACCGGCAGCAGCCACTTCGGGATGCGGTCGCTCGACTCCGCGCACAGGCGGGCGAGGGTGTCGCGGACCTCGGGGTTCCGGAACCGCTCGATCAGCGTCGCCTTGTAGTCGTCGAGGTCGATGCCCGGCACGGCGTGGAGCGTGGGGGTCGCCTCCTCGTCCATGTACCGGCGGAGGAAGGTCGCGATCGCGTCGTCCTGCGTGGCCTCGTGCGCGTACCGGTACCCGGACAGGTACCCGAAGTAGCAGAGCCCTTGGTGGCTGGCGTTGAGCAGTCGGAGCTTCATGAGTTCGTACGGTTCGACGTCCTCGACGAGCTGGACGTCGGCGTCCTCGTACCGGGGACGTCCTGCGGGGTGGTCGTCCTCGAGCACCCACTGGAAGAAGGGCTCGGCGACGACCGGCCAGGCGTCCTCGATGCCGAGCTCGTCGCGGACCCATGCCCGGTCCTCGTCGGTCGTGACCGGCGTGATCCGGTCGACCATCGAGTTCGGGAAGGACACGTGCTCGTCCATCCAGTCCGCGAACGCCGGGTCCTGCAGTCGCGCGTAGCTCGTGAACATCTGCCGGGCGACGTGCCCGTTGCCCTGGATGTTGTCGCAGGACATCACGGTGAACGGCTCGAGACCCCGGTCGCGACGACGTCGGAGCGCCTCGACCACGAGGCCGAACACCGTTCGCGGCGGGGCGTCCCCCCGGAGGTCCGCCGCGACGCCCGGCTCGTCCGCGACGAACTCCCCCGTGACGTGGTCGAAGTTGTAGCCACCCTCGGTGATGGTGAGGCTGACGATCCGGGTGTCCGGGTGCGCCATCTTCTCGACCACGGCGTCCGGGTCGTCGACTGCGAGCAGGTACTCGACGATGCTGCCGACGACGCGCGACTCGCGGGTGCCGTCCGGGTGCTTGAGCACGAGCGTGTACAGGCCGCCCTGCTCGTCCATCGCCGCGGCCATCCGACGGTCCTGCTCGAGGACGCCGACGCCGCAGATGCCGTACTCGCGTGCCTCACCCCGCTGCAGGAGCCGGTCGAGCACCATCGCCTGGTGGGCGCGGTGGAAGCCGCCGACGCCGAAGTGCACGATCCCGGTGGTGATGCCGTCGCGGTCGTAGGTGGGGACCGCGACACCGCTCTCGGCGATCTGGTCGAGGGTCTCCGGGCTCAGTCGGACGGGCATGGGTACTCCTTCGTACGGCGGTCGCGAGCCCCCAGTCTGTCAGCCTGGGCCGATGGGCGGAACCGGTGTGCAGAACCGGTGTTCCGAGGTCGCGCCCAGCGTCCCCTCGGCAGGCGGGGGACGAACCTGAGGGGTCGCTCGGAGAAGGTGCACCGAGTGCATCGATGCACCTAGTGTTGTCAGACGTGACCACCACCGACCGTCGTGCCGCCCTCAAGGCGAAGCACCGTGCCGCGATCCTGCAGGCCGCGCGCGACCTCGTCGACGAGCGCGGCGGCCGCGGCTTCAGCGTCGACGACCTGGCGTCCCGAGCGGACGTCGCGCGGCGCACGGTCTTCAACCACTTCGCCTCGCTCGACGAGGTCCTGCTCGCGGTGTGCGAGCAGGAGCTGTCGGTGATCATCGACCGGTTCCTCGCCGACATGGCCCGGACCCCGATCGGCGACGGCAGCAGGGCGTCGATGTTCGAGGAGCTCGAGTCCGCCGCACGTGGCGCCGACCTGGCCCCGGCGATCTCCGGCATGTACCGGATCATCGGCGAGCCGGGGAAGGAGGACCCGAAGGCCGCGGTCCTCACCCAGACGGCGTTCTCGCGCGTCACCGAGCGGCTCCGCGACGAGGTCGCCCGGCGGCACCCGGGCGCCGACCCGCTCGACACCGCACTGCTCGTCGACTCACTCATGAGCGGCATCGTCGTCATCGCCGACCACTGGCTCACCCACGACGGTCCCGACCTCACCCCCGCATCGCTGACCGCCTGGGACGCCCTGCTGAGCAGACTCGTGCACAGCGTCCGCTCCGGCTACATGCCGACCTCCTGACCACTCTCCCCGGGGTCCACCGGCGCACCCCGCACCACCACAGCACCTGACACGAAAGGACGGGGCAACCGCATGGCCGGTCTCCTCTACCGTCTCGGACGGTTCTCCGCACGACGCCACTGGCTGGTGATCATCGCCTGGATCGTCATCATGGGCATCGCGGGGCTCACCTACAGCCTGTTCGCCGGCACGATCTCCTCGTCGATCACGATCCCGAACACCAAGACGAGCCAGGTGCAGGACGAGCTGGCGGACAAGTTCCCGTCGGCGAACGGCGGCAACGGCACGCTCGTGTTCGAGACGACGGACGGCAAGGCGTTCACGGCGGCGCAGAAGGCCGACGTCAAGGAGTTCCTCGACGGCATCGCGGACCTCGACGGGGTGAAGGAGGTCCGCGACGGCTTCACCACGCAGGACCAGCTCGACGAACAGCGGCAGAAGATCGACGACGGTCGTCAGCAGATCCAGGACGGTCAGGCGCAGATCGACCAGCAGAAGGCGCAGCTGGAGTCCGGCAAGCAGCAGATCGAGCAGGCGCAGACGCAGCTCGACCAGCAGAAGGCCCAGGCCGAGGCGCAGGCACAGGCCGCCGGAGCCGCCGCCGCGACCAGTGCGGCCGCGCAGGCCGGTCAGCAGCAGCTCGAGCAGGCACAGGCCCAGATCGACGCACAGCAGCAGCAGCTCACCTCGGGTCAGGAGCAGCTCGAGCAGGCCCAGCAGAAGCTGGACGACCAGCAGCGGCAGCTCGAGCAGGGGTCCGACCTGCTCGACCTGTCGAAGGACATCCGCTTCGTGTCCTCGAACGGCGCGGCCTCGATCGGCACCGTGCAGTTCACGAAGTCGACGTTCGAGGTGCCGCAGGAGACCAAGCAGGAGATCTCCGACCGCGCCGAGAGCGCGAAGATCGACGGCGTCGAGGTGTACGTCTCCAACGACATCGCGCAGGGCGTCCCGTCCATCCTCGGGCCGGGCGAGATCGTCGGCGTGATCATCGCCGCCCTCGTGCTCTTCCTGATGCTCCGCACCGTCATCGGCGCCGCGATCCCGCTGCTGTCCGCCGTGCTCGGCGTCGGTGTCGCCTCGCTCGCCGCCCTGTCGTTCTCGAGCCTGGTCGAGTTCATCTCGGTCACGCCGGTGCTGGGGGTGATGCTCGGCCTGGCGGTCGGCATCGACTACTCGCTCTTCATCCTCAACCGCCACCGGACCCAGCTCAAGGCCGGCATGGGCGTCCACGAGTCCATCGGTCTCGCCAACGGCACCTCGGGCAACGCGGTGGTGTTCGCGGGCACGACCGTCATCGTGGCGCTGCTCGCGCTGAACATCACCGGCATCCCGTTCCTCGGGCTGATGGGCACCGTCGGCGCGGTCGCCGTGCTGTTCGCGATCCTCATCGCGACCTCGTTCACCCCGGCACTGCTGTCCCTGCTCGGCATGCGCATCCTGCGGAAGAAGGAGCGGCAGCAGATCGGGCACACCGGCTCCGTGCAGGTCCCGAACAAGCCGATGTCGACCTGGCGCGCGGTGATCACGCTCGTCGCCGGCGTCGCGGTGCTCGGCACGATCGCCCTGCCCGCCACCCAGATGCGCCTCGGCCTGCCGACGGGTGCGTCCGAAGCCACGGACTCCTCGCAGTACAAGGCGTACAAGGCGCTCGAGGACGAGTTCGGCGCCGGCCAGAACGGCCCGCTGCTCGTCGTGGCCGACCTGCCGAAGGCGATCGCCAAGGACGACGTCACGGCGACCGAGGTCACGATCGGCCAGGCGCTCGCGAAGAACGAGGACGTCGAGGCCGTGCTGCCGATCGGCGCCTCGTCCGACCGTGACATCATCGCCTTCCAGGTCAAGCCCGCTGGCGGCCCGGACAGCGTCTCGACCGAGACCCTGGTCAAGGACCTGCGCGAGCAGACCGTGACGACCGACGACGGCACGGTGACGCTCGGCGTCGCCGGCAACGCGAGCGCGAACATCGACGTGTCGGAGAAGCTCGCGAACGTGCTGCCGCTCTACCTCGTGGTGGTCGTCGGCCTGTCGCTGATCATCCTCATCGTCGTGTTCCGGTCGTTCCTCGTGCCGATCACCGCGACGGCCGGGTTCATCCTGTCCGTGCTCGCGTCCTTCGGTGGCCTGACCGCGATCTACCAGTTCGGCTGGCTCGGCTCGGTCTTCGGCGTGCACGACCCGGCACCGATCCTGAGCTTCCTGCCGATCATCGAGATCGGCATCCTGTTCGGGCTCGCGATGGACTACCAGCTGTTCCTGGTGTCGGGCATGCGCGAGGCGTACGCCCACGGCGCCTCGGCGAAGGTCGCGGTCCAGCGCGGTCTGCACGCCGGGCGCGCGGTGGTCACGGCAGCGGCGATCATCATGATCTCGGTGTTTGCGGGCTTCATCTTCTCGGAGTCCTCGACCATCAAGCCGATCGGGTTCGGGCTCGCGTTCGGTGTCCTCGTCGACGCCTTCGTCGTCCGGATGCTGCTCATCCCGGCGGTCATGCACCTGCTCGGCAGGAGCGCGTGGTGGATCCCGAAGTGGCTCGACCGGATCCTGCCGGACGTCGACGTCGAGGGCGCCAAGCTCGAGCGCTCGCACCCGGGTGACGACCGCGGCCACCGCGCCGAGCCCGCCGTCGCCGGTGCTGCAGCCGGGGCCGGGGAGCACCGCGGCTCGCACGCCGCCGACGTCGAGCCCGACGCGAACCCGCACGAGGGGCACACCCCGACGCACCGCGCGTAGGCGCCAGCCCCGCAGCACCACCTGGAGGCCCGGTGCCGGTCCACGTGAACGGCACCGGGCCTCCCGGCCGTTCGTGGACGAAGTACCGTGGTCGCATGACCGCGACCGACGTCGACCCCCTCGCCCTCGACCGGCAGCTCTGCTTCGCCCTGGCCGCGACGAGCCGCAGCGTCATCGGGCTGTACCGCGACCTGCTCGACCCGATGGGCCTGACGCACCCGCAGTACCTCGTCATGCTCGCCCTGTGGGAGCACGACCCGCGCTCGGTGCGGGAGATCGCCGCGGAGCTCCGGCTCGACTCGGCCACGCTGAGCCCGCTGCTCAAGCGTCTCGAGGCCTCCGGCTACGTCCGACGCCAGCGCAGCACCGCCGACGAACGCCAGCTCGAGGTGTCGCTCACGACCGCCGGGCGAGCGCTCCGCGACCGGGCCCGCGCGGTCCCCGTCGCCGTGGCCGATCGACTCGGTTGGCCGCTCGAACGGCTCGAGCGGCTGAAGGACGACCTGACGGACCTGCTCGGACGTGTCGACGCCCTCGACTGAACGGACGCTTCGTGGCAGAATGGTTCGTGCACGAACGAAAGGACGGACCGTGGGTCGCTTCGGCAGCTGGTACGACCGCTGGAACCGCACGCTCATCGAGAAGATGGGCCCGTCGCAGATCGGTGCCGGGCACGCCGAGGGCGTCGACGACCGCACCGTGGACCGCCCCTGCCCGATCTGCCGGCAGCCGCTCTCGCAGCACACCGTGATCCGTCCCGAGGGCCAGGTCCGTTCGAGCACCCTGGTGTGCCCCGGTCGCTGAACATCTGCCGCGGAGTCGGAATTGCCGACCACAACACGTGGTTCAACGGAGGCGTGAAGCTCTTCGAAGCCGCCGACCTCGGCGCACTCCACCTCCGCAACCGCATCGTCATGGCACCCCTCACCCGGACGCGCGCCGGTGAGCAGGGCATCCCGAACGACCTCCTCGTCGAGCACTACGCGCAGCGCGCCGGCCTCGGCATGATCATCACCGAGGGCACCTGGCCCGTGCAGGAGGGCCGCTCCTACCCCGGGCAGCCCGGCATCGAGACCGACGAGCAGGTCGCCGGCTGGCGTCGCGTGACCGACGCCGTGCACGAGCGCGGCGGCACGATCGTCATGCAGCTCATGCACGGCGGTCGGGTCTCGCACACCGACATCTCGCAGACCCCGCGCATCGTCGGCCCCTCGGCGATCGCCGCGCCCGGCCAGACGCACCTGGCCGACGGTTCGAAGGCCGACATGCCCGTGCCGCACGAGCTCACCACCGACGAGGTCCGCGAGGCCGTCCAGGGCTTCGTGCAGGCCGCCCGCAACGCGATCGCCGCCGGACTCGACGGGGTCGAGGTGCACGGCGCGAACGGGTACCTGGTGCACGAGTTCCTCTCCCCCGTGTCGAACACGCGCACCGACGAGTACGGCGGCTCCCCGGAGAACCGCGCACGCTTCGCCGTCGAGGTCACCACGGCGATCGCCGAGGCCATCGGCGCCGACCGCGTGGGCATCCGCCTGTCGCCGCAGCACGACATCCAGGGCGTGCTCGAGGAGGACGACGCCGACGTCCGTGCGACCTACACCGCCGTCGCCGAGGGGCTCGCCCCGCTCGGGCTCGCGTTCGTCGACGTCCTGCACGCCGAGCCGGGCAGCGACCTCGTCCAGCACGTTCGCCGCACGGCCGGTGCCCCGTTCATCGCGAACTCGGGCTTCTCGTCGATGACAACGCGCGACGAGGCGATCACGCTGCTCGACGGCGGTCTCGCCGACGCCGTCGCCGTGGGCCGCGCCGCCATCGCGAACCCGGACCTCGCCGACCGCTGGGAGCAGGACGCGCCGCTCAACGAGCCGCGCCCGGAACTCTTCTACGGCGCGAGCGCCGAGGGCTACACCGACTACCCGACGCTCGACCAGGTCCGCGAGCCCGTCGCGTAGTCGACGCACCACCCGCGGTCGGGAGGCGCGGTGCCGGCCGGCACCGCGCCACCCGTCCGTCCAGGGGTCGTCGCGTCGCATCGCACGTAGGATGCCGATCCGCGCACAGCGTGCCGATCCGCTCGTAGGAGACACGGCAGAACGTCCTTCGATGCGCGGATCGGCTTCCTACTCCACGCGCGATGGGTCGGAACGATCCGGACGGTCGCGATCGGCACCGTCCCACAGGTCCGCGCAGTCGACACCGACGACGCCGGCACCCCGGAGCCAGGCACCGGCCACGCGGTCCGTCGGGTCGGACGTGACCGCGTCCACGAGTGCGGCGCGGTGGGCCGGACCGACGAGCACCGGGTGGCCCGGACGGTCACCGAAGACCGCGCGGCACAGCACGTCCGAGTCGTCGGCCCGTGCCACGAGCCGCCGGACCACCGCGATCGGCAGCGTCGGCAGGTCGACGAGCGAGACGCACGCCACGGTGTCCCCGTCGAGCGCCCGGAGCCCGGCCGCGAGCGAGGCACCGGGGCCGGCGGCCCAGTCCGGCGCGACGATGCTCCGCACCTCCGCGTGGTCCGGCACGAACTCCTGAGCCGTCCCGGCCGCCGCGCCGAGGACCACCACGACCTCGCGACACCCGCCGTCGAGCAGCGCACGGGTGCCCAGCTCGACCCACGGGGTCCCGTCGGGACCGCGCACCAGCGCCTTCGGCATCCCCATCCGCCGCCCGGCGCCCGCGGCCAGCAGGAGGCCGGTCACCGGGAGCGGCACGAGTGGACCCGCGATCAGACGAACGCCGGCACCGACGCCCATGCCGCCGGGGCCTCGGCGACGCCGTCGCGGACGACCGTGCCGGAGATCAGGCCGTAGGGACGGTCCGCGGCGAAGAAGACCTCGCCCGGGTTCTCGAGGCCGAACGGCGACAGGTCGACCAGGAAGTGGTGCTTGTTCGGCATCGAGAAGCGGACCTCGGCGATCTCCGGGAACGCCTCGATCGCCGTCCGGCCCATCGCGAACAGGGTCTGCTGCAGGGCGAGCGAGTGCAGCTCGGCGAAGGTCGCGAGCATCCGGTCGAGCACGCCCGCGTACACGGCGTCGTAGTCGATCCCGGCTGCGACCGCCTCGGGCGTGTAGCGCCAGCGCGCCGTGACCGACGTCGCGAGGATCCGGTCGTCGGTCTCGGCGAGGGTCGTGTAGCCGTCGCGGGGGAAGCCGTGGAACTCGCTGCCCGTCGACTTCAGGACGGTCAGGTCGGTCACGCCGGCGAGCACGTGCACGTCGTCGCCGTCGACCTGCACCACCGCGGTGCGGGTGCCCCGACCGGAGCGGACGAAGGAGTGGTCGTGCTCCCGGCCGTCGACCGCGATGCGCTCCCACCCGTGCTGCTCGGCGGAGAGCGTGGACCCGTCGTACCAGTCGAACGCGGTCGCGAAGTGCCGACCGAGGCGGAGCAGGAACTCCTCGGGCGACCCGACGCCGTGCTCCTTCGCGAAGGCGTACACGGTGTTCTTCTGCGTGTCCGTCGCGACGACCTTGGCGTTGTCGCCCTCGGTGTAGGACTCGGCGAGCGCCGCCCCCCGCAGCTGGGTCGTGACCGTCAGGTCCTCGATCTCGTGGCGGTCGGTGTCGCGGGTGACGCGCACGAGCCGGACCTCGGCCTTGCCGTACTGGTTCGCACCGAGACGGACCGAGGTGGTGACGGGGGCGGTGGTGTCCTGCACGGTGGGGGCTGCGGTGGTGTCCATGCGGCGACGATGACACCCGCGTGTTTCGGCGGTGCGTCGAACAGGTCACGAGCTGCGTCCACGGCGGCGGTCCGGTCGTGACGCGGGCGTCGCTCCCCCGTAACGACGCTGAAACACCGGTTCCCTAGCGTTGCCGCCACGAACCGATCCGACCGAGGAGGCACCGTGGCGCACAGCACCGCACCCCGGGCGTCCTCGGCGTGGAACCGCGGGATGATCGCGCACGGCCGACGACCGGGCGACGCCGTCGTCCCCCGCCCCGCCACCCCGATCGGACCCATGCATGGACCTCGTCACCGTCCGCACCCTGCGGACACCGTCGCACCGCGACGACCTCGCGCTCGCACCCGGTGAGCAGCCGCTCGCCGGAGGCACCTGGCTGTACTCCGAGGAGCAACCAGGGACCACCGGCCTCGTCGACCTGACCGGTCTGGCCTGGCCGGACGTCGAGCGGACCCCGGACGGCGTGCGGCTCGGGGCGACCTGCACGCTCGCGGCGCTGGTGCGGCTCGACCCCGAGCCCGGATGGTGTGCGTGGCCGCTCGTCGAGCAGTGCGCGAACGCCCTGCTGGCGTCGTTCAAGGTGTGGAACGCGGCGACGGTCGGCGGCAACGTCGCGACCGCGCTGCCGGCGGGCGCGATCACGGCGCTGCTGGTGACCCTCGACGCGACCGCGGTCGTCTGGACGCCGAACGGCGGGGAGCGCCGCCTGCCCGTCGCCGACCTCGTCACCGGGGTCCGCACCACCGCCCTCGGTACGGGCGAGGTGATCCGGGCGTTCGACCTGCCCGCATCCGCGCTCACGAGCACCACCGGGTTCCGCCGGGTGTCGCTCAGCCCGCACGGCCGGACCGGGACGCTCGTCACCGCACGGTGGGACGCCGCCGGCTTCGTGCTCGTCGTCACCGGCGGGACCCCGCGACCGCTCGTGCTGCGGTGGGACGCGGTGCCGACGGCCGCCGAGGCCGACGCGGTGCTCGCAGCCCACGACGACTGGTACGACGACCCGCACGGCTCCCCCGGATGGCGCCGCGCGGTGTCCCGCCGCTTCGCCGCCGAGCTGGTCGCCGAGGCCGGCGGACCGGATGCCGAGGCCGGTGCGTCCGGGTCCACTGCTGCAGACGGGGGCGCACGATGAGGACCACGGTCGACGGCACGCCCCTCGAGACGGACCCACAACCGGGCCAGGTCCTCCGCACGCTGCTCCGCGAGCACGGCGTCACGAGCGTCAAGAAGGGCTGCGACGCCGGCGACTGCGGCGCGTGCTCGGTCCTGCTCGACGGCACGCCCGTGCACTCCTGCATCACGCCGGCGCACCGCGCGGCCGGTCGTACGGTGACCACCGCCGCGGGGCTCGGCACCCCCGAGGACCCCCACCCGGTGCAGCGCGCCTTCGCCGAGGCCCCGGGCTTCCAGTGCGGCTTCTGCACCGCCGGGTACGTCGTCACCGCCTCCACCCTCGACGACGACCAGCTCGCCGACCGGCACCGTGCGCTCAAGGGGAACATCTGCCGGTGCACGGGGTACCGGGCGATCGAGGACGCCCTGGAAGGCGTGCGCAACACCGCGTGCGCGAGCGCCGGCGAGGCCGTCGGTACCTCCGTCGCCGCACCCGCCGCGATGCGGATCGTCACCGGCAACGAGGAGTACACGCTCGACGTCCGCCGGACCGAGGCGCTCCTGCACCTCGCGGTCCTCGGCAGCCCGCACCCCCACGCCCGCATCGTGTCGCTCGACACGAGCGCGGCCGAGGCGCGGCCCGGCGTGCACCTCGTGCTCACCCACCACGACGACCCCGGCGTGCTCTTCTCGACCGGCCGCCACGACTCCCGGCTCGACGACCCCGACGACACCCGGGTCCTCGACCGTGTCCTGCGCTTCCGCGGACAGCGCGTCGCGGCCGTCGTCGCCGACAGCGTCCGGACCGCCGAGCAGGCCTGTGCGCTGCTGCGGGTCGAGTACGAGGTCCTGCCGAGCGTCCACGACGTCGATGCCGCGCGAGCGCCCGGCGCTCCCCTGCTGCACGGCGACAAGACGGCCGAGGAACACCGCATCGCCGAGCCCGACCGGAACGTGGTCGCGGCGCTGCACGGCGAGACCAGGGACGTCGAGGCCGCACTGGCCGCCGCCGCGGCCACGGTCGACGGCACCTGGACCACCGGTCGCGTCTCGCACGCGGCGCTCGAGACGCACGCCACCCGCGGTTCGCTGGACCGGGACGGGAGGCTCGTCCTGCGGACCGCCACGCAGGTCCCGTTCCTGGTCCGCGACGAGATCGCCCACGTCTTCGGTCTCGACCCGTCGCGCGTGCGCGTGGTCGCCAAGCGCGTCGGCGGGGGCTTCGGCGGCAAGCAGGAGATGCTCACCGAGGACCTGGTCACCCTCGCCGTGCTGCGCACCGGCCGGAGCGTGCAGTACGAGTTCAGCCGGCGGGACGAGTTCACGATCGCCCCCACCCGACACCCGATGCGCGTGCGGGTCCGGCTCGGCGCGGACGCGTCCGGGCACCTGACCGCGATGCACGTCGACCAGGTGATGGAGACGGGCGCGTACGGGAACCACGGCGTCGGCGTCATGTTCCACTCGGTCAGCGAGTCGGTGGCCGTCTACCGCTGCCCGTCGAAGCGCGTCGACGCCGAGTCCGTCTACACGAACAACCTGCCGTCCGGGGCGTTCCGCGGGTACGGCCTCGGCCAGGTCGTGTTCGCGATCGAGTCCGCGATGGACGAGCTCGCACGCCGACTCGACATCGACCCGTTCGCGCTCCGTCGGCGGAACGTCGTCGTGCCGGGCGACCCCCTCGTCGTGACCGACCCGGATGAACAGGACGACCTGCGGTGGGAGGGCAGCTACGGCCTCGACCAGTGCCTCGACCTGGTCGAGGAGGCCCTGCGCGCGCCACTGCCCGAGGTCCCGGCGATGGACGGTCCACCGCTCGACCTGCCGACGGCGGACGGCACGGGCGACCGGTCCGTCGACACGGGCGACTGGGCACTCGGCACCGGCATCGCCCTCGCCGCCATCGCGACGATGCCGCCGCGGGGACACCACGCGCACGCGACCGTCGAGGCCACGGTCGACGGGCGCTACCGCATCGGCGTCGGCACGGCGGAGTTCGGCAACGGCACGACGACCGTGCACACCCAGCTCGTCGCGACCGCGCTGGGGACGACACCGGACCGGGTCGACGTGCGCCAGTCCGACACCGACGCCGCGCAGTACGACACCGGGGCCTTCGGTTCCGCCGGGGTGGTCGTCGCGGGCAAGGCACTGTTCGCCGCCGCCGAGGACCTCCGCGAGCAGATGACGGCGCGAGCGCTCACGATCGTGGCACACCGCACGCCCCGGAGCGCCGTCGGTCCGCTCGGCCCCACGGTCGAGGTCCTGCCGGACGGTGTCCGTGTCGGGGACGAGGTCGTCGGGCACGCCGAACTGCTCGCCGAGGGGCCCCTCGTCGCACACGGCAGCCACGACGGCACGCCGCGATCGCTCGCGTTCACGGTGCACGGCGCCCGGGTCGCGGTGCACCGTCCCACCGGCGAGGTCCGGGTACTCCACAGCGTGCAGGCCGTCGACGCCGGCACCGTGCTCAACCCGGAGCAGCTGCGCGGACAGGTCGAGGGCCTGCACGCTGTGGAGCACCCGGACCTCGCCGGTGGGACGGTGCACCGCGACCCGGGCGCCGTGCACCGTGAACGCGAGCGATCGCGGCGTGCCGTCGTGGCTGCCGTGTGCGACGAGGGGCCCC
>CAJYIG010000335.1 GCA_913774725.1 uncultured Curtobacterium sp.
CACGGAGATCGCCCCGCAGGTCGAGGACCGTCAGGGCGGCTACACCCGCATCACGAAGCTCGGCTTCCGCAAGGGTGACAACGCGCCGCTCGCCTCGATCGAGCTCGTCCTCGAGCCGGTGTCCAGCACGCCGGCCCCGGTGAAGCGCTCCGCGGCCCCGGCCGCTGCCGCTCCGGCCGAGGAGACCCCGGCCGAGGAGACCAACGCCGAGGAGATCCCGGTCGAGTCCACGGAGACGACCGAGGAGTCCGCTCCGGTCGAGGCCGAGACCGAGACCCCGGCTGCCGCCGAGGTCGAGGCGGACGCCGAGGCCAAGTCGGACGACGCCAAGTAGGCCCAGCACCACCACACGGAACCCCCGCGACGCTCGTCGCGGGGGTTCCGTCGTCCCCGCGGTGTCCTTCGTCGTCGGGCGGGAGGCGCGGGGCGGCGCCGCCACGGGCCTCCCGTCCGACACGAACCCGCGTCCCCTCCCAGCGTCACCGCCGTACGGTGATCGCGACATGGCGAGAGCAGAGCGGATCACCGGTGCCGGGCGCCGTCTGTGGCGGTGGAGTCGCGACTCCGGGACCCAGCCGCGACTGTTGCTCGCAGGCAAGGCGGCGCTGGCCGCCGTGATCGCATGGACGTTGGCGAAGTACGCTCCGGGTGTCGCCGCGGACTACCCGTACTACGCGCCCCTCGGGGCGATCGTCGCGATGCGCACGACGGTCTTCGCGGGGATCCGCGCCGGTGTCCAGACGCTCGTCGGCATCACGCTCGGGATCCTGATCGCCGGCTTCACGATGCTCGTGGGCGATCCCGGCGTCATCGCCGTCGCGCTCGTGGTGGGGCTGGGCGTGCTCGTGTCCGGGTTCCGGATCCTCGGCGAGGGCTACTCGTGGGTGCCGATGGCGGCGCTCTTCGTGCTGCTCGTCGGTGGCGGCAACGCGGAGGGCTACTCGTTCGCCTACGTCGTGCAGATGGGCATCGGGATCGCGATCGGGCTCGCGGTGAACTTCGCCGTCGTCCCGCCGCTGCACTTCTGGGACGCGGAGCGACGCATCGACCAGGTGAACGGCGTGCTCGCCCAGCAGCTGGAAGACCTGGCGGACGTGCTCGTCGACGGTGAGCCGGACACCGGGGCCTGGGACCGCCAGCAGGAGCGGCTGGACAAGGCGATCGCCGACGTGCGGGACCGTGTCTCGACGGCGCAGGAGGCCCGGCGGATGAACCCGCGCAGTGTGCTCCGCGGGTCGCGGGCACGGCTGCAGACGGACGGCGCGCGCTTCCGGGCGCTCGAGCGCGTCGCCTGGTACACGACCGACCTCACGGAGCTCGTCGCACGCTCCGGACCGGTGGCGGAGAACCTCGGCCGCCCGGACCCGGCGTTCGCCGAGCCGTTCGCCGCCGCGCTCCGTCGGGTCGCCTGCGTGGTCCGCGGTGACTGCGCCGAGGACGGGGCGGACGAGGCGATCGCCGACCTCGAGCGGGCGCTCGACGCCAGCGACGCCGACCCGTCGCAGGTGACGGTGACCTCGGGTGCGATCGTGGCGCTGCGCGGTGTGCTCGAGTCCGAGAAGCGGGCGACCGCCGACGTGGACACGGAGACCGGTCCGTCCGGCCGACGCGGGTGATGCCGCGGACCGCACCGCCGTCGCGGTCCGGCGCCGGCCGTCAGTAGGATCCGAGGGTGCCCGTCGCGTCCCGTGTCGCCGTCCTCGGACCGGTGACGGTCGCGGGGCCGGACGGTGCCCCGCTGGCGGTCCCCGGGGCCCTGGCCCGGTCGTTCCTGACGGCACTGGTGCTCGCGCACGGGCACACGCTGGGCGCGGACACGCTGATCGACGAGCTCTGGGGCGAGGACCGGCCGAGGGGTGCACGCGCGGCCCTGCAGACCCTGGTGTCCCGACTGCGCCGGACGACGGCGGACGGGCTCGTCGTGTCGACCAGCACCGGGTACGCCCTCGGCGGCGATCCGGCCGGCATCGACCTGGTGGCTGCCGAGCAGACCGTGCACGAGACCGACGTCGACGCCGAGGCGGTCCGCGCCGCGCTCGACCGGTGGCGGGGGACGCCGGGCGGCGCCGTCGACGGCGACCTCGGCACCGCTCTGTCGGACCGTGCCGCGGCGGCCGAGCACGCCCTGCGTCGGCGGCTGGCGACCCTGCAGCTCGCGGACGGGGACCCGGCGGCCGCCGCGGCCACCTGGCTCGCCGAGGTCGAGGCCGCACCGTTCGACGACACCGCCGCCGCCGGTGCGATGCGCGCCCTCGATGCGGACGGGCGGACGGCCGAGGCACTCGCGGTGTTCGCGGCGCACCGGGAACGCCTGGCGGACGGCCTCGGGGCCGACCCGTCCGCGGAGCTCGTCCGGCTGAACGCGGAACTCCTCCGACGGTCGGCGGCCGTGGAGGACCACCCCGTCCGGCGCACCGGTCTCCGGGCCGCGCCGAACGAGCTCGTCGGCCGTGGGGACGACGTCGCCCACGTCGCCGCGCTGCTCGACGAGCACCGCCTGGTCACCGTGCTCGGTCCGGGCGGGCTCGGCAAGACCCGGCTCGCGCAGGCCGTCGCCGCCCAGCTGCCGCCGACCACGGGTGTCGTCGTCTGCGAGCTCGCACCGATCGGCGACGGCGAGGACCTGCTCCCGGCCCTCGGCGCGCTGCTCGGGATCGCCGAGGTCCGGACGGCCCGCATGCTCCAGGACGCGGTCGTCACCGACCTGTGGGCCCGGGTGGTCCGCACCCTCGACGACGGTCCGACCGTGCTCGTGCTCGACAACTGCGAGCACCTGCTCCAGGCCGTGGCCCGCTGCACGGCCGACCTGCTCGCCGCCGTGCCCGGACTCCGGGTGCTCACGACCTCCCGGGCGCCCCTCGCGATCGCGGGCGAGGTCGTCGCGCCCCTCGGTCCGCTGCCGGTCGAGGCCGACGGGGCCGCGGTGCGCCTGTTCACCGAGCGCGCCCGAGCCGCCCGACCCGGTGCCGTGCTGCCGGTCGACGCCGTCCGCCGGATCTGCACCCGGCTCGACGGGTCGCCGCTCGCCATCGAGCTGGCCGCCGCCCGGATCCGCGGGATGGCCGTCGACGAGGTCGAACGACGCCTGGACGACCGCTTCGCCCTGCTGCGTGGCGGCGACCGGAGCGCACCGGAACGGCACCGGACGCTGCTCGCGGTGATCGAGTGGAGCTGGCGGCTCCTCGACGAGGGCGCCCAGGACCTGCTGACCCGGTTGGCGCTGTTCCCGGACGGGGTCGCGGTCGACGCCGTCGAGTCGGTCGCGGAGCCCGGACGGCGGTGGGATGCGCTCGACGACCTGGCGGAGCTCGTCGAGCAGTCGCTCGTGCAGCTCGTCGAGGCCGAGGGCGAGCCGGTCCGGTACCGGCTGCTCGAGACCGTGCGCGAGTTCGGTGCCGCACGGCTGGCCGAGCGGGGCACCACCGAGGCCGTCCGCACCGCGATGACCGCGTGGGGTCGGGAGCTGTCGGCGGCGCGCAACCTCTTCGCGCTGCGGGGGCCGGCGCAGCTCGTCGCCTTCACGGAGGTCCGGCGCGAGGCCGACACCCTCGTCACCCTGCTCCGCTGGGCGCTCCGTGCCGACGACGTCCCGACGGTCACGCACGTCTTCGCCGCGCTCGGCGGGTACTGGACGCTGCGCGGGCTGCACCGCGAGGTGGTCGCGACGGCACCCGACGTGGTCACCGCGCTCCGGTCGTGCCCGCCGCAGCCGCAGGACCGGACCGCCGCGGTCGTCGGGCTCGTGATGGCCGGCGCCACGTCGGCGTTCTCGGACCTGCGCACGACGGCGCGGGCGATCACGGGCCTGCGCACCCTGCACGCGTCCGGCCGTGCCGGTGACCCGGTCGTCGATGCGCTCGCATCGCTCCTGCTGTCGGTCGCGCGACCCGAGCAGGGCTTCGCCGAGCTCGCGCGCCTCCGCGAGGACCCGGAGCCCGCCGTGGCCTGCCTCGGCACGATGATGAGCGCGCCGCTGGCCGAGAACGCCGGCGAGCCCGTCGCGGCCCTGCGGTACGCGCGCCGGGCGAAGGCGCTGGCGGAGGCGACGGGCGAAGCGTGGACCACCGGTACCGTCGCGGTCACGCTCACCCAGCTGCTCGCGCAGTCGGGGCGGTACCGCGAGGCCCTCGCCGAGGCGGTCACCGCGCGCGAGCACCTGGAGCGCTTCGGCGCCGACGACGACCTGTACGAGATCGGCTGGACGGTGGGCCTGGCCTCCGCGGCGACCGGCGATGTCGAGCGTGCCCGGTCGATCGCCGCGGACCTGCGCCACCGGCCGGCGGGCGGACGCGGGGGCTTCGACGACCGCGGGCTCATCGCGGTCCTGGCGGTCGCCATCAGCGCCGAGTGCGCGCGCTGGGAGGGCGACCTCGAGGCCGCGGCGGCCGGCTACACCGAGGCCTGGGACGTCGTGCAGCCGGGGCGCGGTGCCGCGGCGCACTGGGCGCTCATGGCGGGCGCCGCACGGATCGCGGCGGTGGACGAGGTGGCGGTGCGTCGGGTCGAGGACGCGGCCACGGGCCTCCCGACAGCCGCGCTCGGGGCGGAGCCGGCGCACGCGTCGCTGCCCGCGGCGGAACTGGCGGTCGCACGTCGGGTGCGGGTCGGCACGCTCGTGCAGCTGCGCCTGCGGCAGGTCCGCCGGGACGTACCGGTCATCGGCACGGCGCTCGCCGGACTCGCCATCGCCTACGCCCGCAACGGACGTCCGGACGCGGCGGCCGCGTGCTGGGGCACGCTCACCCGGGTCGGGTCTCGGCAGGACTTCGCGGTCCTCTCCCACGACCGGCTCCGACCGCTGCTCGCCGAGGTGGTGGGGGAGCAGGCGCTCGCCGACGCCGAGACGGCCGCGGCCGGCAGGGACCGGACCGCGGCCGTCTCGTGGGTACGGGCCGTGCTCGAGGACGCGCGCCTGCCCGCCTGAGCCGGGCACGGGGACCTCGGCCGGGCCGGCGCACAGCGGGCGCGGCCGAGTCCCGCCCAGGGGCGGAGGCGCCGGCCGGGCCCGCGGGCCGTCAGGCCTTCCGCATGTAGGCGCGGACGGTCAGCGGCGCGAAGACCGCCACCACGACCGCAGCACCGAGCAGGCTGAGCCAGAGGTCGCCGCCGACCGTCCCGTGGTTCACCAGGTCGCGCACCGCCGTGATGAGGTGCGAGACCGGGTTGACCTCGGTGAACCAGCGCAGCCAGCTCGGCAGCGTGTCCGTCGGCACGAACGCGTTCGACAGGAAGGTCAGCGGGAAGAGCACGAGGTTCGCGATGCCGGAGACGCTCGACGCCGTCCGGGCGATCACGCCGAAGTACGCGAAGACCCAGCTGATCGCCCAGGCGACCACGATGACGAGCAGTGCCGCGAGCAGGACGGCACCGAGGCCACCGGCGGGACGCAGCCCCATGACGATGCCGACCACGAAGGTGATCGTCGTCGCGATCGCGTAGCGGACGGTGTCGGCGAGCAGGGCTCCAGCGAGCGGGGCGATGCGGGCGATGGGGAGCGACCGGAAGCGGTCGAACACGCCCTTGTCCATGTCCTCGCGGAGCTGGACGCCCGTGACGACCGACGAGGTGATCGCCGTCTGGACGAGGATGCCGGGGATGATGACGGGCAGGTAGCTGCCGACGTCACCGGAGATCGCGCCGCCGAAGATGTACGTGAACATCACGGTGAAGACGATCGGCATGAGCGTGACGTCGAACAGCTGCTCGGGCGTCCGCCGGATCTTGACCAGCCCGCGGTACGCCATCGTGAACGACTGGCGGACCGTGGCCGCGAGACCGGTGCCGCCGACCCCGGGTCGCGGGGTGACGCGCGGTGCCGACGACGGCGTGGTGGTCGGGGTGAGGGTGGTGGCGGTCATGCGAGGCTCCCTTCGAGCGCGCGGTCGGTCGTGGCGGTGTCGGCGTCGGCCGGCGCACCGGTGATGGTGAGGAAGACCTCGTCGAGGGTCGGCTTCTGCACGCTCATCTCGGCGAGGGAGACCCCCGCGTCGCGGAACGAGACGAGCAGGTCGGTGACGCGGTCCGGGGCGGTCATCGGAGCGGTGAGCCGCGCGCCCTCCGGGCTGACGACCGGCGGGGTGCCGAGCACCCGCTCGACGAGTCCGGCCGCGGTCGCGAGCGCGCCCGGCTCCGGGTCCGCCAGGCGGAGCTGCAGCGAGGCGGTCCCCACCGAGGACTTCAGGTCGTCGGCGGTGCCCTCGGCGACCACGCGGCCGTGGTCGATGACCGCGATGCGGTCGGCGAGCTGGTCGGCCTCGTCGAGGTACTGCGTCGTGAGCAGGACGGTCGACCCGGTCGCGACGAGCTCGCGGATCGTGTCCCACATCTGCGCACGGGTGCGCGGGTCGAGCCCGGTGGTGGGCTCGTCGAGGAAGATCAGCGGCGGCTGTGCGATGAGGCTCGCCGCCAGGTCGAGGCGGCGCCGCATGCCGCCGGAGAACGCCTTGAGCGGGCGGGACGCGGCCTCGGTCAGCCCGAAGCGCTCGAGCAGCTCGCGTGCCTTGCGCTTCGCGTCGCCGCGGGACAGCCCGAGCAGCCGCGCGAAGATGACGAGGTTCTCGGTGGCGCTGAGCGTCTCGTCGACGCTCGCGTACTGCCCGGTCACCCCGATCAGGGACCGGACGGTCTGCGGCTCCCGGCGGACGTCGTGCCCGAAGACGCGGGCTTCGCCGCCGTCCGGCCGCAGCAGGGTCGCGAGCATCGAGATGGTGGTCGTCTTGCCGGCACCGTTCGGGCCGAGCACGCCGTAGACGGTCCCGGCCTCGACCCGGAGGTCGACGCCGTCCACGGCGCGGTTCGACCCGAAGGTCTTCACGAGGCCGGTGGCCTCGACCGCGAGGGGTGTGGTGGTCATCGGGAGGTCCTTTCGTCGATGTCGGTGTCGATGGTGCCGCCGGGCGCTCACGCGCCACTGACGCGGCACTGACACGCGCTGACACCGGCGGTCGGCGCCGGTCGGGACGCGGGGTCGGCCGGGAGGCTGGACCCGGCCCCGGTACGCTCGCTCCCGTGGACGGGACGGACGCGACGGACGGATCGGGTGCTGCGGGCACGGACGGGGTGCGGCTGCGGCTGGACATCGCGTACGACGGCGCGGCGTTCTCCGGCTGGGCCCGGCAGCCCGGGTTGCGGACCGTGCAGGGTGCGCTCGAGTCGGCGCTCGCGACGGTGTTCACCCGCTGGGGCGAGCCGCCGCTGCTCACGGTCGCCGGGCGGACCGACGCCGGGGTGCACGCCACCGGGCAGGTCGCCCACCTCGACCTCACGCCCGAGCAGTGGGGCGCACTCACGCGGCCGCGGCGGTCGTCGCCGGACGGGCCCCCGCGGACCTCGCTCGACGGACTCGTCAAGCGGGTCAACGGGATCGCTGGGGCGACAGGGGACGTCGTCGTGACGCGGGCGTCGGTCGCGCCGGA